>JAGRHX010000045.1:16776-20836 GCA_020444775.1 Gammaproteobacteria bacterium | reverse complement strand
GCATCTTCTCCAGCACCAGGTCGACGACGCTGGTGTCGCGATAGAAGCTCTCGCCAAAGTCGAAACGCAGGTAGTTGCCCATCATCTGGAAGAAGCGCTCGTGGGCCGGCTTGTCAAAGCCATAGAGCTTTTCGATCTCCTCGATCAGCGCCGGATCCAGCCCCTGAGCCCCCCGGTACGAGGAGCGTTGGTCGCCGCCCGTGGATTGCTGGGGGCGGGTCGTCTCGGCGCTCTCGCCCCCCGAGACACGTGCGGTGGCGCCGATGTCCTCACCTTTGAGACGGGCAATCATCTGCTCGACCGGCCCGCCAGGAGCGGCCTGCACAACGATGAAGTTGATCACCATGATCGCGAACAGGGTCGGTACGATCAGCAGCAGACGCCGGAGTATGTAGGCGCTCATGCGTAACGCTCAGACGGATCCAAGGACACCGGCGCCGACACGCCTGGTCGAAGCCTGGATGGATTGGTGCGGCAGCGCCGCAGCGGGAAATCGCCGCGCCCGGCGCTCGACCGTCATCATCAGCGCGCCGCTTCTATTCGAGCCGCCTTGTCTGCGTCCTGCCACCAGGTCATCAGTCCGAGCGCGTATCTGGGACGAATGTCAGGCTGACCGAACTTGTCCCAGTAGGCGACCCTGAACGCACGGATGTGCCAGTTGGGGATGACGTAATGGCCCCACAGCAGCACCCGGTCCAGGGCCCGGGTGGTGGTGATGAGCGCATTCCGATCCGGGGCCGCGATCACCCGGTCTATGAGGGCGTCCACCACCGGATCCCGGATACCGATGATGTTGCGGCTGCCGGGGACGTCGGCCTTGTCGGAGCCCCAGAAATCACGTTGCTCGTTGCCCGGTGACAGGCTCTGCCCGAAGCCGCCGACGACCATGTCGAAGTCGAACTCCTCGAGGCGTTTTTGATACTGCGCGGCGTCCACCGTGCGCACGTTCATCTTGATACCGATCTTGTCCAGGTTCTCGGCGAACGGCAGGACCACGCGTTCGAACGCGGGCTGGACCAGGAGCATCTCGAACTCGAACGGCTGACCGTCCTTGACCAGACGCTTGTTCTCGATGGTCCAGCCGCTGTCCTTGAGCATACCGAGCGCGGTGCGTAGCTGCTTGCGGTTGTTGCCCGAGCCATCGGTGGCCGGTGGCTGATAGGTCTGGTCGAATACCTCGTCCGGCACCCGGCCTCTGTAGGGTTCGAGCAGCGCGCGCTCGGCCGCGTCCGGCAGGCCGCTGGAGGCGAGCTCCGAGTTCGAGAAGTAGCTGCTGGTGCGGGTGTATTGACCGTAGAACAGATTCTTGTTGGTCCACTCGAAGTCGAAGGCGTAGGCCAGGGCCTCGCGTACCTTGCGATCGGCGAACATCGGCCGGCGGGTGTTGAAGATGAAACCCTGCATGCCGGTTGGCAGCTCGTGCTCGATGAGCGTGGTCTTGATGAGCTGCTTTTCGAACGGCGGACCTTCGTAGAGGGTGGCCCAGACCTTGGAGTTGTTCTCCTGGCGGAGGTCGTACTCTCCGGCCTTGAAGGCCTCCAGGGCTACGGTTTCGTCTCGATAGTAGTCGATCCGGATCTCGTCGAAGTTGTTCTGGCCACGCCGCACGGGCAGATTCTCGGCCCAGTAATCCTTGACCCGTTCGTAGACGATCGAACGACCCGGGTCGACGCTCTTGACCCGATACGGACCACTACCCAGCGGCGCCTCCAGGGTGGTCTTGTCGAACTCGCGATCCTGCCAGTAGTGTGCCGGCAGCACCGGCATCTGGCCGACGATCAGCGGCAGCTCGGCGTTGTCGCCGTTCTCGAAATGGAACTTGACGTGGTCGTCGGCGAGCTTCTCGGCGCGCACCACGTTGGCGTAGTAGGCCCGGTAGAAAGGCCGGCCCTTGCGCTTCAGCACGTCCAGGGTGAAGACCACGTCGTCGGCGGTAATCGGTTGGCCGTCATGGAAACGGGCCTCGGGTCGCAGCCGGTAGGCGACCCAGCTGCGATCCGGCGCGACCTCGATGGTCTTCGCGATCAGCCCGTATTCCGAGAAGGCCTCGTCGGCGGCATGCTCGGTCAGGGTGTCATAGGTGAGCCCCAGCGCGCCCTCGGCCACACCCTTGAGAATGAACGGGTTCAGGCTGTCGAAGGTGCCGATGTCATGTCGCCGCAGGACCCCACCCTTGGGCGCGTTCGGATTCACATAGTCGAAGTGGCTGAAGTCGGCCGGATAGCGGGGCGCGCCGTGCATGGCGAGAGCGTGCACCTCGGCGGCGCGGGGCGCCGCGCTGACCCCCAGCAGCACGGTGAGGGTGACGCAGGCCAGCGCGGACCACGAGGCCCACCAGCGGCTGACAAAGGCCCGGCGGCCGCGCGACGGCAGGCTCGCGGCGGACGAGCGTGATGCAGATGTCGTCTGATATCTCGCGTCGAACAAGGCTCTCTCCTCGACAGGCAGCGTCGCCAGGGACAACCGCTCCGCTCAATCGTTTCAATCCCGGTGGACCATTCTAACCACAGCCCGCTGGGAGCTCTGCCCATCTCGATGAGCAGGTAGCAAAGTCGGGGTCAGACATCCCCTGGCGCGATCTCCTGTGACGACCGACGGGGGCAAAACCTCAGGGTGACGAGATGTCTGGGCGACGAGTCCCCAGGGCGAAAGGATCGCGTAACCCGGGCAACCGATGCCCGCCCATGGGAGGCGTCGATATACTGTGCGGCGGCGAGCAGGCCCGGGCCAGTTCCGCGGACCTCTCACCGGACGGCTTCCGGGACGTCCCCAACCCGCCACCACCTCCTGACACGATCCATGGAGTTCGCGCCCATGCGCAATCCTCGTCAGAGCGCCTATCGCGCGATTGCGCTCACCGACCTCGATGGCACCCTGCTCGACAGTCAGCATCGTTTGTCACCACGCAATCGAAGCGCGCTGCAGACGCTGGGTCGGATGGGCGTGCTGAGAGTGGTGGCGACCGGGCGTTCACCCTATTCGGCCTACAAGGTCATCGACGCTGACTTCCCGATCGACTATCTGGCCTGCTCGTCGGGCGCGGCAGTGATCCGCTGGCCCGACGCCGAGCTGGTGCACTCGGTCGACCTGCCGGGGGCGCGTGCGCTGCAGGTCGCCGAGCATCTGGTCTCGTTGTCACTGGACTTCATGCTGCATCGTGCGGTGCCGGACAATCATCGCTTCTGGTTCCATCGTGCCGGCCCGCACAATCCTGACTTCGAGGCTCGTCTGGCTCGTTATAGCGCACATGCCGAATGCTGGTCCGAAGGCGCCCGCGCGACACATCGATTCAGTCAGCTGCTGGCCGTGGAGCCGGCCAGCCGACCGAGCCGGCTGCGGCATCTGCGCGAGCATCTGGAGGATCTGCACGTGATCCTGGCGACCTCGCCGCTGGACGGTGAATCGCGCTGGCTGGAGGTCTTCCCCGGCGAGGTCTCCAAGGCCGCGGCGGGCTGCTGGTTGCAGGGTCAGCACGACATCGATCTGCGTCACTGCATGGTCATCGGCAACGACTACAACGACGAGGCGATGCTCGAATGGGGCGTGAGTCCCTACGTGGTGGCCAACGCGCCGCCGGCGTTGACCGCGCGATATCCGGTGGTCGCCAGCAATGACGACGGCGGCTTCGCCGATGCAGTGTTCGATTGGCTGCGGCGCGAGGGTCTGGATTGACGACCCGGACAGCGCTCAGCGCGCCGGGCGCAGCCAGCCGCCGGCGGCCTGCAAGGGCACCGGTGACGCGCCGTCGCTGACCCAGGCGGCGACTGCCAGACGCGCATCGGGATGCTCGTGCAGACTCGCGCTGGTCGGTAGCGCGCCGGTGAACTCCAGCTCGCCGTCGCTCATGGCGTTCAGCCCGTGCACGGCATGGGCCAACACCACGAAATCGTGGCGCAGCGCGCGGCCGCGGTTCTCACCAGCCGCGACCTGAGATTCCAGATCGAATCCCAGCACGACCAGATGCAACCGTGGCTGCTCGAGTGGAACGACCGTTGCGAGCCGCGCGCGGAGTCGCGGACCGTGGATCTCGAGGCTCAGTCGCCCTGGGTCCGCGCCCTGC
>JAGRHX010000045.1:0-16764 GCA_020444775.1 Gammaproteobacteria bacterium | reverse complement strand
GTGGGTAGCGGTCGTCCGCGATGCCAGCCCCGCCACTCGGCTCCGTTCAGCACCACACCCGGTGTATAGACCTGGGACAGGCCGCCGGAGCGGGCGTGGTCGCGCTGCCGCCGGGAGAATTCGCGGCTCGCGAAGCGATCCGGCCAGCCCAGATAGTCCCAGTAGTCGACGTGGAAGGCGACCGGCACCAGCTCGCGCCACAGGCGCGGATCATCGATAAGCCCAGACAGCCAGCGATCGGCTGGCGGGCAGCTGCTGCAGCCCTCGGATGTGAACAGCTCCAGCAGGGCGACCTGCCGCGGTCCGCTGTTGACGTGTATGGATTGGGGTTGAGCGGATCCCGGCCGGTCCTGGCTGACCTGCGTTCCGCTCCCCGCGCCGGGCAGGATCAGCAACGCCGTGAGCCAGAGCATGAACGGCACGCCGGGGCCCTTGTACATGGTCGAGACGCCGGGCCTTCGCAAGGTGGGAATGCACGGCTGATACCGGCTGTGGGGGATGCGCTTCATGCTGGATATCTCAGTTGGTCCGCACCTGCGGCGAAGGTGGAAAGGGGGCGGTGTCGACCCGTACCTCGGGCGGACACGGGTTGCAATGGTCCGAGCCACGCGGCCAGACCGCTGCTCGAGCAGAACGGTGCTGGACGGCGCGAGCGCTCGGTGTCGATACAGGTTTCGACCACGCATGACGCGGGCCGTTCCGCCCCGGCGTGGGTCGAGCGTGACGGCAACCGGCCAGCATTGCGTTCCCGCGGGCGGCTGGGACGCAAAGGCCTGTATCATTCGACCTACATACGGTTGGTTTCGTTGCCCGACCGTGACTGCGTGCCGTGCCGACGGCCACCAGAAGTCACCGGCCGTCGCGACATCGGAGGAGTTGCCAGGTGAAGAAGCTGTTCAAGTATCTGATGATCGTGATCATCGTGCTCGTGGTGCTGATCGGTGCCGCGGCGGTGATCGTGCCCCGGGTGGTCGATCCCAAGGATTACGTCTCGCTGGTGGCGTCGCGGGTGAAGGCCCAGACCGGGCGTGACCTGAGCGTCGAGGGCGATGTCGATCTGACCGTGTTTCCGTGGTTGGGCGTGAAGGTCGGCGGCGCGGCGCTGAGCAATCCCGAGGGATTCAGCGAGCCGCTGTTCGCGCGCACCGAGAATCTCGAGGTGCGGGTCAAGCTGATGCCATTGCTCGAACGCAAGGTCGAGATGGACACCGTGGTCGTCCACGGTTTGAAGCTGAATCTCGAGCGTCTGTCCGACGGCCGTAACAACTGGGCGGATCTGACTGGCGGTGCCGGCTCGGCCGACCAGTCGCAGGGCAGCCCACCGGCTGACGGTGGTGGCGCGCAGCCCGCGGCGGATCAGCCGCCGGCAATCGCGGCCCTGGCGATCGGTGGGCTGGACGTGCGCGACGCGACCATCGCCTACAAGGACGCCGTCAGCGGGCAGGCGGTGAGGTTGAACAAGCTGGATCTGTCGACCGGGGCGCTGGCCGAGGGCGAGCCGGTGGATGTCCAGTTCGGCTTCGATATGGACAGTGACCAGCCGAAGCTGCAGGGGCGGGTCGAGGCAAAGGCGACCGTCGATCCGGATCCGCGGAGCCAGTCGGCGAGTCTTTCGGGCATGAGCCTGTCTGTGGACCTCAAAGGTGGCGCGGGTCTGCCCGTCGAGGCCCTGGAGGCGAAGCTGCTCGGTGATGTCGTGGTCAACGGCATCGAACAGAGCTTGAAGGTCGCCGGCCTGTCGCTCGAGGCGAAGGCGAGCGGCGCCGGTGGACTACCGGTCAAGGCGCTGGCGCTGACGGTCAAGGGCGATCTGTCGGCGGATGGTCGCAGCCAGCAGATCAATCTGGCTGGTCTGCGGGTGACCGCCAATGGCACCGGCAGCGGCGCCTTGCCGCTGGGCGATTTCGATTTGAACCTGAGCGGCGATGTCAGCGCTGACGGTCAGCAGCAGAAGCTGAGCGTGGGCGGCCTGCAGCTGGTCGCCAAGGGTAGCGGGCGCGGATCCCTGCCGCTGTCCCGCTTCACGGCCGACCTGCGTGGCGATCTGTCCGCGGACGGTGCGTCGCAGTCAGTCTCCATGGCCGGCATGGCGCTCGCTCTGGATGGCACCGGCACCGACAGCGCGCCGTTCCAGACCGTGAAGGCCAGCATGGCCGGCGACCTCTCGGCGAACGGCAGCAAGCAGGCCATCAGCGTCAAGGGTCTGGATCTGCATGCCGACTTGACCGGGCCGAAGCTGCCTGACGGCAAGGCCCAGGCCCGGCTCAGCGGCAATCTGGCATTGAACGGTGCCAGCCAGTCGGTGCAGGTCTCGGACATGAAGCTGGACGCGTTGGGGCTGAGCGCGACCGGCGCTGTGAGCACGAAGGACGGCAAGCTGTCGGGCAAGCTGGACGTGGCGGAGTTCAATCCGCGAACCCTGCTCGCGCAGCTCGGTCAGCCGGTGCCCGCGACGGCCGACCCGCAGGCCTTGACCCGTGTCGCCCTGAGCACCGGACTGAGCGGCTCGCTCAGCGCCATCAATCTGAAGCCGCTGAACGCAACGTTGGATCAGACCCGGATCAGCGGCGAGCTGGGTCTGGCCAGCATCCAGCGTCGGGCCCTGCGCTTCAATCTGGATCTGGACCAGCTGGACGCAGATCGCTATCTGCCGCCGGCCGCCGGTGCGCAGCCGGTCGCGGCCAGTGGCTCGGCGTCTGCCGGTCAGGGTGGCTCCAGGCCCGCAGGGACGCCGGGCGTTGCCGCCGGCAAGGCCGCTCAGCTGCCAGTGGAGCAGCTTCGGGCACTGGACATCGATGGGCGGGTGAAGATCGGAGCGCTGAAGATCACCAATCTGAAGACCCGCCAGGTGTCGGCGGTGATCAAGGCCAAGGACGGGTTGATCCGACTCAGTCCGCTGGCCGCGCAGCTGTATCAGGGCAACTACAGCGGCGATGTCACGATCGATGCGCGCAACGATCAGCCGAGCATCTCCTTGAACGAGAAGGTCAATGGTATCCAGATCGACCCGTTGCTGACGGATCTGCAGGGACAGAGCCAGCTCAGCGGCACCGGCGACCTGGCCGCGAAGCTGAGCGCGACCGGACGTGACCCGGAGGCCATCAAACGCACCCTCACTGGTGATGCCCGTTTCACGTTCCGCAATGGCGCCATCAAGGGGATCAACATCGGACGCAGCATCCGCGAGGCCAGGGCTCGTTTGAGCGGGCAGGCGCTGGCGCCGAGCACCGAGCCGCAGCAGACCGATTTCGCCGAGCTGAGCGGCAGCATGAATTTCCAGAACGGGGTAGGCACCAACAAGGACCTGCTGGCCAAGTCACCCTTGTTGCGGGTCAATGGTGAAGGCACCGCGAATCTGGTGGACAGCACGATCGATTACCGTGCCACGACGACCATCGTCGGTACGCTGAAGGGCCAGGGCGGTGAAGAGCTGCCCGAGCTCACCGGCGTGCCCATTCCGATGCGGATCACCGGCACATTCAGTAATCCCAGCTATGGTCTGGACTTCGAGGCTCTGGCGACAGCGCTGGCGCGTTCCAAAGCCAAGGATCTGGTCAACGAGAAGCTCAAGGGCAAGGTGGGCGGCAAGGCCGGCGAAGTGCTGGACAAGGTGCTGGGCGGCGGCAAGGACGGTGACGGGGTCGGCGGGGTGCTGGACAAGGTGCTGGGCGGTGGCAACAACGGGGCCGGCACTGGTGAGAAGTCCAGCGGCGGTGAGAAGTCCAGCGGCGGCGCGGCGGGCGCGCTGGAGAAGCTGCTCGGCGGTGACAAGTCCAAGGACGGCGGCGCTGGTGGCGCACTGAAGCAGTTGTTCGGTCAGTGAGGCTGACGGTGGCGGCCGCCGCATGCATCGGGCGTGCGGCGGTGCCCCCAGGCGGTTGCCCTCGCCGTAGACCTGTCCCCTTGCCGTAGACCTGTCCCCTTGCCGTAGACCTGTCAGTGTGCCGGCGCGTCGGCCGATGTTGGCAATCGCGACGAACGACCGCCGCGCTCAGCCGCTCTTGAACCGCTCGAGCGCTTCGCGGATACGGGCCTCCGTGGTCTCCAGCGAGTCTTCACCGGCGGCGGCGCCAGAGGTGATAGCGGATCGGGTCGCCGCGCTGCTCTGGCCACCGGGCATGGTCTCCACGCTTTGTTCCTGCTCGATACCGTCCAGATCGCCCAATTGCTGGCTGAGCATCTCGCGGAGCTGGAATATCTCGCGCTGCAGCCGGTCCGCGGCCTGTAGCTTCTCCTCGAACTGACCGCGAGCCCGATTGATGCCTGCTTTTTGACGGGCAATCCGATTGGCGAGCGTCATCAGTCGCTGATAGTCGCGGCGTACCGCCTGACGTTCTTGCGCCGCCTGTAACGCGTACGCTGACCGCGCCGCGGCCAGCTCGCGTTTCAGGCTCTGCACGGCCTGGGCGCGGATCTGGGTGAGCCGCGCCTTCAAAGCGCGCTCGTATTGACGCTTGAGCTGCTCACGCGTGCCATTGACCGTCTCTCGGATGCGCTTTTCGAATTCGGCGCACTGAGCGGCGATGTGTTGCTCCATCAGGGTGGAAACCTCGTCGTGATCAAGCTGTGGATCGCCGGTGAGCGTACGCTCGGCGGCGGCCAGAGCGGCCTCCACGGCTTTCTCGGCCAGGGTATCCAGATCGCTTTCGCCGAGCGAGAGTTGCTCGGCGACGACCGAGCGCGGCGTGGTCGACGCCACCGGCGTCGGCTCACCGGCCGGCAGATTGTCGAGTTGGCCCTGCATCTCCTCGATAAGGCCTGCCAGACTACTGCCTATGAGCGTCTCGCCCAACAGGTCGCGGGCCCCCCGCTCTTGATGCCTGCGAGGTGGGTTGTCGTTCGCCATTCCGATCGACCTGTGCTGTTGTTGAGTGTCTCGCCCCCGCGCTGGCGCTTGCCCCCGCTCTGGCTCTTGCCCTGCCGGCTTGACCGACGCTGGATCGGCTGGCGTCGGCGCGTGGGACCGGTCGGTGTTCGGCTGCTGGCGCGCTGCGGTCGTTTCGTGCTCGGTCAGCGTCGCCGGGCGGGCATTGCGGGTGGCCTGCAGCTCCGGGCGCTGAGGCTGGATATCGTCGTGGGGGCCACTCGAGGCGGCCTCCGGCGTGCAGAGTCGTGGCAACGTGTCGTGTCCGGACCGAACGGCTGGCGGATTGCTCGCGAGCTCGTCATCACCTGGCCTGGGCGCAGCGGTTGCCGTGGTCGTTGCGTTTCGAGTTTGCGCATCGCCTCGGGCACCATCGTTGGTGCCGAACGGGTCCTCATCGGTGCCTGCGGTCGGCGTCGCATGACTGTCGCGACGCAGGCGCGATTCGAAGGCGGTCCGTCGGGTGTTGGAGTCCGCCCAGGACTGCACGACCAGATCCTCCCGGCTGCGCTGCGGGCTCGGCTCGAAGCTCAGGCCCGTCTGCCCACCGGCCAGATAGCTGGCCTGGCGGCCACGCTCGGCCAGCAGGAATGCCCCGACCGCCGCCTCCCCTTCGTTCTCGCCGAGCACAACGTAGTGCGGGATCTTGGCTAGCTCGTCACGGGCACCACGCAACATCGGCAGCGGCAGGGACTGCGGCTCGGGCTCGAGATTGAACGGGGTGCTGCCGATCTCGCGTGTGTCCAGCCAGACGCCGCCACGCCCGATGATGGCGCGGGCCTGCTCGAGGTCGACCTTCTCGGTCAAGGCCTCTTGGATGAGCTGGCGGAAATCCTGTCTGCCCAGACGCAACAGCTTGCCGTCGGTACGCATGCGCACCGTCGCATTGCGCGCCGTATCGGCAATCAGCGCTTCCTCACCGAAGCTGCCGCCGGTACGCACGTCGGCGATGTGGGTCGGTGGGCTGTTTGCGTCACGTTGTCGCCAGACCTCGCAGTGTCCGGCTTCTACCACGTAGTAGTAGTCGGCCGGCTCACCCTGACGCACCACGTCGGTGCCGGCCGTGACCTGAATGGGCTCGAGGCGATCGAAAACCTGCTGCAGATTGCCGGCGGGCAGACGCGCGAAGGTGTCCGAGCGTAGCAGCAGGACCATCCAGCTCTGAGATTTGTCCGCGCCGATCTCCGATACCTCCGCCGTCGTCTCGCCACCCAGGGATGCTTCGTGATTGCGCAGCGCCCGCTCGAGCGCGCCACGCGGCACGCGCAGCACGGTCGATGGCACGCGTGCGTGCACCGTGTACAACTTCTGCCCCACCCGGTCCAACGCTTCGTTCTGCTCCGCAGGCCGTGCGCTCACCGAGCGCACGGTGCGCCCTTTCCAGGACAGGGACAACGCGCCATCGAGCAGATAGTGCACGTTGCCATCGTCCTGATTCTCCCGATAGAGGATCTGTCCGGGCGCAAGCCTCACCAGCGAGGACTGCCGTAGCAGCTCATCGCGCTCGGTGTTGCTCAGCGTGGCCAGCTCCTTGAGCGCATGCGCCCGTTCCAGGGCATCAGCACCTGCTTGCATCGTCTCCATCTACCGTGTTGATCCAGCCGCACCCGTCTACTGAGCCGGACCTTCGATGTCAAGCGAGGCGCTCGCTTGCGGAGCTTGCGATGACCCGCACGCGCGAAAATAACTGAACGGTTAATGCACGGGATTCAATGCCCTGGCGCGAAACCCGCGGACCCGCGCGAGCTGTGAAGAAATGTAAAATCATGCCTGCACGCGCTCGCAAGAGGGCCGGCGACGACGCGGCATACGACTGCTCCGAAACGCATACGAGCAGCGTTCCAAAATCCCCGCCGCCGTGTCGTGGCGCACACGGTACAATCATGCCAGCCGTGCCCGAGGCCGATCTGTGATCCTCGACCGCATTCGTCCCCGAGATGTTCCGCAGACACCCCAAAGGCCTCCCGTATGCCAATGCCTGCAAGGCCCGGATATGAGCTCAGGTCTCCTGGACCTGCTACGTCGTGATGCCCGATACACCGTGATGGACGCAGACTTGATTATCGAGCCGCCGCAGCTGGCATGCCCGCTCGTGGGCAATTCGCATCCTGTTCCGAGCCGCTTCGTTCGATTCGCCAGGTCATGCCCGAGTGAGGCGTGGCCGCAATGATCTCGTGGTTGAGTGGCCTGCTACGGTCGCTGCTCGATAACAGCGAGAGCGAGCGTGTGCAGCTCAACCGCGATGCACGCGTGGTCATCGAGCAGGCCGAGGCGAGCTATGGCCGCCAGACCCTGCGGGACATCGCGCAGAGCATTGCCGGCGAGCTGCAGACCGCGCTTGCCGCCGGACGCGACGACGAGACCTTGTTCCGGTTCCAGATTGACCGGATCCGTGCCCTGCATCGCACCGCGCGGCGCGAGAACCAGCAGGTCGGACTGACCGCCCACACGCTCTCCATCATCTATCTGCGCAGCCTGCGGCATACGGATGGCACGACGGACGCGCGTCAGCGTATCGACGAATTCGTCACACGCTGGCGCGATGCCGAGCCCGGTGAGGAGGCTACCCTGCCAGGCTGAAAGGCCTCCAGGGCAGCCCCGGCGTAGGCGTGCTCAACGCTGCGCGATCTGGGTCTCGATGTAGTCGTAGACGGCGCGTATGCCCATCGCCTCGCCGCCCTCGGGGCGTCCGGGGCGGTTGCGGGTGTTCCAGGCCATGATGTCGAAATGCACCCAGGGCACCTGCTCGGCGACGAAGCGTCGCAGAAACAGGGCGGCGGTGGTGGCGCCGGCGTGCGGTTGCGTGGTGGCGTTGAGCACATCGGCGATGGACGAATCGATCATCGGCTCGTAGCCGTCGTGCAGCGGCAATCGCCAGCACGGATCGGCGAGCCGTTCACCGGCCTGGTGCAGGTAACCGGCCAGCGCGTCGTCGTTGCTGAACATGGCCGCTATCTCCGGTCCGACCGCGACTCGGGCGGCGCCGGTCAAGGTCGCGTAGTCCACCAGCAGACGCGGCTTCTCGTCGCTGGCGTCGGCCAGCGCGTCGGAGAGGATGACCCGGCCTTCGGCATCGGTGTTGTGGATCTCGATGTTCAGACCGCGGCGCGTGGGTATCACGTCACCCGGGCGCATGGCGTTTCCCGAGATCGCGTTCTCCACTGCCGGAATCAGCACCCGAAGGCGAATCGGCAGGCCATCGTGCATGATCATGCGGGCCAGACCGAGCACGTTGGCCGCGCCGCCCATGTCCTTCTTCATCAGACGCATGCTGCTCGGTGGCTTGATGTCCAGACCGCCCGAGTCGAAACATACGCCCTTGCCGACCAGTGAGACCTTGGGGGCGTCCGGGTCACCCCAGAGCAGCTCGATGAGTCGCGGGGCCGCGGCGCTCGCGCGGCCCACGGCATGGATGGCCGGATAGCCGCTTTGCAGCAGCGCATCGCCGACGATGGTCTGGAAGCTGGCGCCGAACTCGGTCGCCAGCCCCCGGGTGGCTTCGGCCAGATCGCCCGGCAGCATGTTCTCGGCCGGCGTGTTGATGAGGTCGCGAACCAGGCAGATGGCGGCGGTCAGCGACTCTATCGGGCCGGAGCGCACGGCGTCGGGAATCATCAGCCGCGCACTGGGGCGCTCGACCTTCTTGTAGCGTGAGAATCGGTAGGTACCGAGTTGAAATCCGGCCAGCGCCTGGATCAGCTGGCTCTCGTTCCAATCGCACACGAGCTTGAAGCAGGCGTCCGGCAGACGCGCCGCCAGATCGCCCAGACACCACGGATCGTCGGCGCGGGCGCAGAACAGCGCACCCTGAAGCTGCCCATCGGGCTGCGGCAGGATGCATAGCTGGCCGGCCTTGGCCTGGAAGCCGGTGGCATCCAACCAGCGATTGCTCTCGGCCGAGAGTCGTTCGCGCACGGCATCGAGCTTGTCCGGGGCAACCAGGTGCAGCGGATATGCCGCCGTTTCGGGCGCGGTGATGAGATTGTCGAGCATCGTGATGAATCCAGCCAGTGCAGTACATGCGGTTGCATGCGTGGAGGCGCCCGATCTCGCGCGTGGCGATCTCGGCGCGTCTGGTTCGGGGCGTCCGCGTGGGCGTCCGGTTCCCATTTCGTACGGCAGTTCGATGCCGGCGTGTTTGGTGCCACAATATAACCGCAAGCCGCGGTAGGAGCGTGTGCGTGTGCCCGGCACGCGCAGTGTATAGCCATCCGGTTGGCCGCCATCCGATTGGCCGAGGTCGTGTGCCGCGGGGGCGGCTTGCCGGCGTGGAAGCTTGCCGTCGTGAACAGGTCCAGACCGGCGTGCCGAGCACGCGCGGGTGTGAGCCTGTGGCGTGTCCCTGCCGGGAGATTTCCTGCCGGGAGATTTCGTTCGGATGCCGCCGATTTCGATCTACCATGCCGCGGGCCGCGGCGCATGGCCGTATGCGCTCGTCGAGCGCCCGCGTCGACGTGCAGATCGCGACCCGTGGGACTCGAACAGGAAGCGCTGCGAACTCAGCGTTCCCCTCACTATCAGCAGTTCTCGTATCAGCCAGGCATGAGTCAGCAACGCAACGAGACCACACAACGCCGCCTCGAGGAGCTGCGGCTCGAGCACCGGGAACTCGACGCCAGGATCGAGCGCATGCTCGAAGGCGTTTCCGTCGATGAGCTTCAGGTCAAGCGCATGAAGAAGCGCAAGCTGCAGCTACGCGATGTCATCACACGACTCGAGAGTAGCCTGATCCCCGACATCGATGCCTGAAATGCGGGCGCGGGAGGCACGGTGGGAGACAGCAGGATGAAGGTGTTCGGTGACGATTAGATTTGCGGTGCTGGGGACTGCGGCCATTGCCGACACCCAGCTGGTGCCGGCCATTGCCCAGGTTCCCGGCGCGGTGCTCTGGAGTGTCCTCAGTCGCGATCTGGAGCGCGCCGGCGAGTTCGCGAGCCGACACGCGGCCCAGGCTGAACGAGCTGCCTATGACGATCTGGACGAGCTGTTGGCCGATCCGGCATTGGACGCGGTGCTGATGGTGTCGCCGGACCGTCTGCACGCGATGCAGGGCATCGCGGCGGCCTGCGCGGGCAAGCACGTGCTGACGGAGAAGCCGATGGCATGCTCGCGAGATGAGGCACGCGCGCTGGTCGCTGCCTGTGCCGACAACCAGGTGCGTCTGGGCGTTGCCTATCATCTGCGTTGGCATGCCGGTCATCGCGCGCTCGCTCGTCGCGTGCAGACCGGCACCCTGGGCGAGCTGCGCCACATGCGGGTCATGTGGGCCAAGCGGCGTGCTGACGCGAGCAACTGGCGGGCATCGTCGACCCTCGGCCGATGGTGGAGCCTGGCCGCGGTGGGTACCCACTGTCTGGACCTGGTGCGCTGGTTCATGCGCCCGTCGTGTGGCGAGGTGCAGACCCTGAACAGCGTGGTCGGCCATCACGTGTTCGGCAGCGAGAACGACGAATCGGCGGTGCTCGCGTTGCAGTTCGAGAACGGGGCGACCGCCGAAATCTGCACTTCGATGGTGTTCGACGCACCGCGACGCCTGGAGATCTATGCAGAGGATGGCTATGCGGTCTGCGAAGATACGCTGGGGCCCGACGGGGCTGGCAGCATCCGCATCGAGACTGCGAACGAGAGTCAGGCGCTGTCGTTCAATCCGGTGAATCCGTACGCCGGTGAGATCGCCGACTTCGTCGCCGCCATCGAGCAGGGGCGCCCGGCCGAGGTCGATGGTGTGGAAGGAGCGCGCAATGTGAGTCTGCTGCTGCAGGCGGTGGGTGACTTCAGCAGCTGATCGCCACGAACGCGGCACCGCTGTCGCGGCCACCGCGCGTTCCCTGCTCGACCGGGCAGGCGTCGCCCGGCAGGCCGCCGGCTGTTGCCGGTGGGCTGCCGGGTGATCTACCCGGGCAATCTACCCGGGCGTCCCGGTCATGCGTTCTTCCGGCTGGCCTCAGGCCCATCCGATCATTCCGGTATGACCAACACCAGGCCGGGCTCGACGACATCCGGGTTGCTGATGACGTCCCGGTTGGCTTCATAGATGCGACGCCAGGCGATGCCGCGACCGTAGTAGCGCGTGGCCAGCACCGATAGCGTCTCACCGCGCGCTACCGTGTGACGTCGCACATCGTCCTGCTGGGCTGTCGCCGGCGGTGTCTGCGTGCCCGGCGTCTCGGCCGTGGTGGTGGCTGGCGGCGGCGTGGTCTCGGCCGGAGCAACATTCGTGCCTGCCGGTGGGGTGCTTGCCGGTGGGGTACCGGGAGGCGTCGACGGCGAGGACCCTTCGTCCAGTCGTGCCTGCAAGGTGCTCAGCGATGCGTTGAGCTCCGTAACCTGGGCACGCGCCCGGGTCAGCTCGGCTTCCAGCGCGCGTTTGTCCCGTTCCAAGGTGGCGACCGCTTGCTGGTTGCGTGCCTGCATCTGGTCGACCTCCCCCTGCAGCGCGCGGGCGCGTTCCTGCAGCGACTGATTGCGTCGCGCTTGCGTCGCGCGTTCGTCGCGCGCCTTAGACAGTGCGTCTCGCTGCTGGGCCAGCTCGGCCTGCAGCGCATCCAGCGAATCGCTGGTCTGCTGTCGGGCGGCCGCCAGCTCGTCACGGGTCGCCTGGAGTCGGGCAATCTCCTCCAATTGCATGGCGATCTGTTGCTTGTAGTCGTCGTTCAGCGACACTGCCTTGTCGAGCGTGCCCTGCAGAGCAGCCAGGTTCTGCGCACTGGTGTTTTGCGCGGTCACCAGGGTCTCGCGCTCTGCGCGCAGCTGAGCGACCACGTCGTTCTGCGCAGCGAGGCGTGAATCCAGCTCGTCGAGTCGGCCACGCAGCTCATCGACCGCGCGGTTCGCGGACTGTCGTTCCTGCTCCAGGGCTGCCTGTTCGGCGCGCAGCTGATCTATCTGGTCGGACTGCTCGCGCAGCTGAGCCTGATAGGTGTTGGCCTGGGCGCTGGCCTCGTCGAGCCGCGCCTGCAGCTCGGCGGCTGCATCCTCGCGTCCTTCCAGAAGCTTGTCTCGTTCGGTGCGTACACGGTTCAGCTCGCTCTCCAGCGCGGCAACCCGTTGACTGCTCTGCCTGTCCAGACGCTGCACGCGGTCGGTGAGCTCGCCCTGCTCGGCGCGTAGCGTCTCCAGCTCGGCGCGGGCCAGATCCAGATCCATATCGCGCTGGGCCAGGGTCTGCTTCAGTTCGTCCCGGTCGCCGCGCAACTGACCCAGCTCGGTTTGCAGGGAGCCGATGCTCTCCTGCATCGACCGCAGCGTGCCTTGCTGTGCCTCGACCAGGGTCGTGCGCTCGTCGCGCAGGGTGTCGAGCTCGGCGCGGGCCAGATCCAGCTCGAGCTTCTGATTGGCGAGCGTGTCGGTCGTGCTGGCACGGGCCTGCTCGGCCTCGGCCAGCTGGTTCTGCAGGGTCTCGCTCCGGGCCTTCTGCGCCACCGCGCGCTCACGCAGGGTGCCGAGCTCGGCACGCGCGAGATCGAGCTCGATGCGGTTGTCGGCGAGCTCGGATCTGAGTCTGTCGCGGTCGGCCTCGGTGTCTTTCAACGAGGTCTCCAGAGCCGCAATCCGTCCGGCCTGCTCGCTCGAGGCAGGGGCCGAGGATTGTGCCCGAGTCAGTTCCTTGCGTGCCTCGTCGAGCTGTGCCTGGAGCGTTTCCAGCGAGCCTTGCGCGCTGGCGAGCTGCTCGGCCTGGGTGCTGACCTGCGTCTCGTACTCGTGCACCTGGCGTTCCAGCTCTTCGCGGGCCGCGCGCAGGATCTGCAGCTCCTGGTCGCGTCCGCTCAGGCTGCGCTCCAGGCTCTGTGCCTGTTCCCGGGCTGCTTGCAGCTCGGGCTCCAACTCGGCGAGGCGCGCGCGCGCGGCCTCGAGCTCGGCGTCGAGCGTCTCGGTCCGCTCGGGGCCGTGCTCGGCCAGGGTCTTTTCCAGACGTGCGACCTGCTGGGCGCGTTCTGCCGCATCGCGTCGTGCGTCGGCAAGATCGTCGAGCAGCTTGCGGGTGGTCTGCACCATCAGCGTCTGCTCGGACTCGAGCGCGCTCAGCTCGGTTTCCAATTCGGTGTTGCGAGCGCGCTGTGCCTGCTGCGCCTCGTTGCTTTGGGCAGCCTGCTGGCGCGCCTCGTTCAGATCGTCGAGCAGCTTGCGGGTGGTCTGCACCATCAGCGTCTGCTCGGACTCGAGTGCGCTCATCTGCGCTTCCAGCTCGGTATTGCGAGCCGTCGTTGCTTGTTGCGCAGCGGCGCTGCGGGTGACCTGCTGGCGTGCCTCGTTCAAGTCGTCGAGCAACTTGCGCGTGGTCTGCGTCATCAGCATCTGCTCGGACTCGAGCACCGACAGCTGGCTCTCCAACTCGCTGTTGCGCGTTGTACCCGCTGCCAGTGCTTCGGCACCGCGGGCAGCCTGCTGGCGCGCCTCGTTCAGATCGTCGAGCAGCTTGCGTGAGGTCTGCACAGTCAGATCCAGCTCCGACTGCAGCGCCTGGCGATCCGCGTCCAGAGATTGGATCTGCTCTGCCTGCTGCGTATTGCTCTCGGCCAGCTGCTGGTTCTGGGCGCTGAGTCTGGCCTGCTCCTCGACCAGGGTGGCCCGGGTCTGCTCCAACGCATCGATCTCTGCGGCCTGCAGCTCACTGCTCTCGCGACTGCTGGCGAGGCGCTCGCGTAGTCGATTCAACTCGCCGCTGGTCTTCTCCAGCTCCACCTCCAACGCCAGCCGACGATCCTCGGTGGTCAGCAGCCGCGCATCCGCCGCGCGCAAGGCGCGCTCGCGGGTCTCGAGCTCGTCGTTCAGCACGCCGATGCGGTCCTGCAGCTCGGCGCGGACCTGGCTGGCCTTGTCGAGCGCGCTCCGGCTGTCGGCCAGTTCGCCGCTCAGGCCGTCGATCTGCTGCGCTCGGTTCTGCAGTCGGGTGCGCTCGTAGGCGAGCCGCTCCTGGAGCTGAGCCTTGTCGCTACGCGCCTGGCTGTTCGCGGCCTCCAGGGCCGCGCTCAGTGACTCGATGCGCTGCGCGCGGTCCGCCAGACGGGTCTTCTGGTAGGCAAGGTCCGATTTCAGGGACTCGACCTCGGCCAGGGCCGCGGCGCGGCTGCTTTGTAGCTCACTGACCGTGTCCCGCTCGGCTTGCAGTGACTGGCCGAGCTCGCGTATCCGACCTTGCAGAGCGCGCGCGCTCGACTCGCTGTCGCGCAGCCGCATGGCGCGCTGGCTGGCGAGATTGGACTGCAGCTCGGCGGTGTGCTCGATGCTGGACAGATCCGCCTGCAGCGCCTGGTTGCGGGCGCGGGCATCGGCCAGAGCCGTCTCGCTGCGCGCCAGTGACTCGCGCGCCTCGCTCAGGGCGCCACGCTCGGCGGCCAATTGATCGGACTGTTCGATGATGGTGCGGCTGAGCGTTCGGGTCTCAGCCTGCCGCTCGGCCAGGTCGGCCTGTAGCTTGCTCAGCTGTTGCTGCGCCTGGTCGCGTGCCGCGCCGGTCTCTCCCAGATCGTGGCGAAGGCTGGCGGTCTGCTCGACCAGCTTTGCTTTTTCGGTCTCCAGAGTCGTCAGGCGGGCCTGTCCCTCATCCAGCGCCTGCCGCGCCTGCTCGAGACTGGCGGCCAGTGAATCGCCGCGCGTGCGTGCCGCGTCGAGGGCCTGCAGGGCTTCGTCACGCTCCACCGCGACCTCGCTGAGGGCTGCCTCGCGACGCGCCGGATCCACCTGTTGCTCGTCTTGCGCCTTGGCCAGTCGGGCGCTCACCATCTGCAACTCGCGATCGATCTCCTCATTGCGCTGTCGCAGCGGCTCCACGCTCGCCAGCGCCCGGTCTCGTTCGCTGAGGGTCTGGGTCATGTGCTGCATCAGGCGCGTCTGCTCCGCCGCCGCGGCGGCCAGGCGGGCCTGTAGCTGGGCGAGCTGCTGTCCGCCCTGCCGTGCCTGACCGAGGCGCGCGTCCTCCGACGCGGACAGGGCCTGCCGCAGGCGAGCAATCTCCTCGGTGGCCGCGGCCAGCTGCGCCTGCGCTGCGCTGTCGGCTTGCCCAGCCGTTGCCGTGCTGGTCGTGCCCGGCACCAGCGGGGCGCTCTCCGACCGTCCGACATCGGCTTGCGCCGGCGTGCTGTCGGCGGTCTCGGTCTTGCCGGATTCGGAGTCACCTTCCTCGACCGCACAACCCGTGAGCTGCAGCAGCCCGACCAGGAGCAGTAGGCAGGCTAAAGGGGAACGGCACTTGAGCATCAAAACCACCTTGGGAGTTCTTTTCGGGGGTTGTCGTTCGAGGTCGAAAGCCTGGTCGGCGTCGCTACCCGCGGCAATCGTCGCCGGCCGGTCACCGTGTTGTGCACCTCGGCTCATGTCGGTGACCACCTGGAGGGGCGACCAGCTGGTGACGTCTCGACGTCGCGCCCCGCATCGGTGCTGCGCCGCCGGGCATGTCCGTGACGGCGACATGCCCGCACCGGTCGAGCGCGGAATCCGCCGCCTCGATCCCGGTGCAGAGTCAATGACACAGCAGCTGGGGCACAGCGACTGGCACAGCCGATTGCAGAGCCATGTGCTGTGCTGCTCGCACGCCATACGCCACATTCTAAACGGCACTAATGTAGCAAGCTTTGCGGTTCGACGTGAGCACGGCGGCGCGATGCGCCTTCGAAACGAGCGTTCGGATCGAGTGGCCATGACCACGGTCGTCGAACATCAGCCCTCATCGAACAACCGCCCCTTCGGATCCGTGCCTGCAAGTCCGCTCGTCGGAGGTGGCGGCGAAGTGACCGGGGACGGCTCACGAGCGGGCCGGGGCTGCCCCCGTCGCCGCTTGCATACCGCCCGCGCTGGCACAGCCTGCCGGGACCTGCCCGCGTGGATCCTCGACACAGACTATCGACTCGGGTCGAGAAAAATGCAGATTGGCTCGCGACACATAGGGCGACGCTCATATCAGCATTTCCCGTGAGCAAAAGCTGAGTTCGCATTTTCGCCCTGCGATGCTGACTCATTCCACTGATGGAATGAACCAGCGCTCCCAATTGGACCGAGAGCGGGCGCTTCGCGGTGGCGGTGAAGTCGAAATCGAACAGCAGGCGGGTCGGCACGCCGGGATGATATTCCGGCATGGCGCGAAGAGGCGTGGGCGTTCCTCACCGGCTCGGGATCGGCTGCTTGCACTCGCTGAGCAAGCTACAATCGCTCCCCGTCTGGCCAATCCCCCTGGCGAGACCCGGTCGGCGAGATGCGGTCGCTTCGCCGTCGGCGCGGCCCCGTCATAGAGCCACTTGCAGATTTCCCAGACCCGTGCGCGTCCGCTCGGTTCCGGCCGCGCCCGGGTCTGGTCAGCCAAGCTTGAAGAGCGCTGTCCCTTGACCCGTGTGTTGTTGTTGCGTCATCCACCGGTGGCTGATACCCGGCGCTGTTACGGTGCGCTGGACGTTGCGCTTGCCGAGGACTGGCGGCAGCATGCGCGTCGATTGCTGCCGCTGATGCCGGAGCAGGCAGTGCTGGTGAGCAGTCCCGCCGAGCGTTGCCGTCGCGTCGCTGAATGGCTGCTGGAGCACGCCGCGCCGCGCCGCGGCGTGCCAAGCGGGTGGCGGCGCTGGCGGCTCGGCGCACGCATCGTGGGCAATGAACCGCTGGTCGACGAGCGGCTGCGTGAGATGAGCTTCGGCGCGTGGGAGGGCCGGGTCTGGCAGGACCTGGACCCCGAGGCATTGCAATGGTGGAAGGCCGACCCGGTGAATCGTGCGCCGCCTGGTGGCGAGTGTCTGGCCGACGTGCACATCCGCGTGGCCTCGTGGTTGACCGAGGCGCGGCGTCGCTGGACCGATCGGACGGTTCTGTGTGTGACCCATGTCGGTGTGATCCGATGTCTGCTGGCGCATGCGAGCGCCACGCCGCTGAGCGAGGTGTTCGCGACCCCCGTCGATTTCTGCGAGCTGCTCGAGTTG
>JAGRHX010000739.1 GCA_020444775.1 Gammaproteobacteria bacterium | reverse complement strand
CCGGCCAGCGAGATCCCGGCCAGCGCGGAGGCCGCCGCCAGCGCGGATACCGTGCTGCTCTACGGGCACCTGGACAAGCAGCCGGAGATGACCGGCTGGCGGGACGACCTGGGGCCTTGGAAGCCGGTTCTGCGCGATGGTCGGCTGTACGGCCGTGGTGGTGCCGACGACGGTTACGCGCTGTATGCCTCGCTGACCGCGATCATGGCGCTGGCCGAGCAGTCGTTACCGCACGCTCGCTGCGTGGTGATCATCGAGGCCTGCGAGGAGAGCGGCAGCTACGACCTGCCGCACTACATCGATGCGCTGAGCGATCGCATCGGCAACCCCTCCTTGGTGGTCTGTCTGGACTCGGGCTGTGGCAACTACGACCAGCTCTGGTGCACGACCTCGCTGCGTGGCATGACCTCGGGCACCCTGCGCGTCGAGATACTCGACGAGGGCGTGCATTCCGGTGATGCCAGCGGCGTGGTTCCGTCCAGCTTCCGCATCGTGCGCATGCTCCTGTCACGGCTCGAGGACGAGGCCAGCGGCCGGCTGCTCGACCCGGTCTTCCATGCTCCGATTCCGGAGCAGCGCAAGCAGCAGGCGGCGATTGCCGCGCAGGTGCTGGGCAGCGAGGTCTATGCCAAGTTCCCGCTGACGCCGGGTGCCCGGCCCATGCACAACGACCTGGTCGAGCTGGTGTTGAATCGCACCTGGCGACCCACCCTCTCGGTGACCGGCGCGGACGGTTTTCCGAGCGTGCGTGATGCCGGCAACGTGCTGCGACCGGCCAGCGCCTTCAAGCTCTCGGTGCGATTGCCACCTACGGTCGATCCCGAGCATGCCAACCAGCGGCTCGAGGAGATCTTGGAGCAGGATCCGCCCTACGGCGCCCGGGTCAGCTTCGAGGCCGAGGCGGCCGGCGCCGGATGGAACGCGCCGGCGCTGTCGGACTGGCTGGACGCGGCCGCGCAGTCGGCGTCGCAGACCTACTTCGGTCGCCAGTGCGTGTACATGGGCGAGGGTGGTTCGATACCGTTCATGGGCATGCTCGGCGAGAAGTTCCCCAAGGCGCAGTTCCTCATCACCGGCGTGCTCGGTCCGCACTCGAACGCGCACGGACCGAACGAGTTCCTGGACATCGCGACCGGCAAGCGGCTGACAGCGTGCGTTGCGCATGTGCTGCATCAGCATTGGCTGAGGACGGGCAGCTGAGGCGGGAGCGGCGGTCCGGAACTTGGTCGGCATTGAGGACGAGACGATGAATGACATTGCAGGCTTCGTGGCGACACTGGATCGGCGCATCGAGGCGATCGTCGATGCCTGCACCCGCTGCGGTGCCTGTGCGCAGGTCTGTCCTACACCCGCGGCGTTGGCTCGGGAGCACGACCCGGGAGTGAGCGCGGCCGAGCCCGGGATCGATGCCGTCGGGCTGACCACCGGCATCATCGACATCCTGCGCGGTGAGACGACGTCCGAGGAGCCGGGGCGTGTGGCGGCGGCACGCTGGGCGGCCGCCTGCTGCGGCACCGGCAACTGTCTGGATGTCTGCGAGCACGGCATCAATCCGCGCTTCATGCTGTCGATGGCGCGGCGCGCCGCGAGCCGCGGCCGTGATGCGGGCGAGCGTCGCGAGGCGGGCAAGCAGGCCTTCAAGCGTATGAGCCGAGGGGTACGTGTGTTGTCCAGACTGCAGCTGGCACCGGAGCTGCTGGCCCGGCTCAGTCCAGCCTCGCATCCAGAGCGGGACACACCACCCGACGTGGTCTTCTATACCGGCTGCAATCTGCTCAAGACCCCGCATATCGGTCTGTTGTGCCTGGACGTGCTCGATGCGCTGGAGATCAGCTATGAGGTGCACGGCGGCCCGGCGAGCTGCTGCGGCATCCTGCAGATGCGCCCCGGTGATATCGACAACGGCGGCCGTCAGGCACTGCGTACCCTGCAGCGGCTGGCAGGTCCAGGTGCCGGTCAGGTGCTGTCCTGGTGTCCCACCTGTCAGATCCAGTTCGGCGAGACCGTGATCCCGAGCTTCACGGTCGCGCAGCCCGAGCAGCAACGCGGGTTGGACATGACCTTGTTCCCGGTCTTCCTGGCCTCGCGTCTGGACCATCTCGCCCCGCTCATGCGTCATCGCGTGCCGAAGCGGGTCGCCTTGTGCGAGTTCCCCGGCGCGCCCGGCGTGGTGCCGGCGGTGCGCCGCCTGCTCGAGCAGGTCCCCGGTCTGCAGCTGGTGCCGCTGGACGTGCCCGGCGTCGGCTATCAGCTGTCCTCGCTCGCGGCGCTGCCGCGACAGCGCGACCAGATGCTGGCCAGCATGTTGCGCCAAGCCGAGCAGGCCGGTCTGGATGCCCTGGTCGGCATCTTCCACGGTGACCATCGCGAGCTGGTCGGACATCAGCCGCACTGGCCGTTCGAGATGCTCAACTACATGGAGCTCATCGGCGCAAGCCTCGGGTTGGTCCGCGAGGACACCTTCAAACGCCTGCGGCTGATGGACGATGTGGACGCGATCCTGCAGGCCAGCCTGACCCGTATCGAGGCCAACCAGCTGTCATTGGAGGAGGCTCGAAGCGTGATCCTCGCCGACCTGCTTGGGGATCAGCTGCTGAGCACGGACCGCAATCAACAGCCAATGGGGGATTTTGCCCGCGGTACCGGGACAGCCACCCAAACTTAATAAAAAATTACACACACGGGCGTGAAGAGTCGCGATTCGCGACCGAAGTATCTGCCATGAGCGGATACATGAGCGGACCCACAGACATGCCCGACTTTCCCGTCAGTGCTTATATGACCACCGACGTGGTCACGGTCAGTCCTCGGGCTCCGCTGGTCGAGGTGGCGGCGCGGATGCGCAGCGGGCGCATCTCCTGCGTCGTGGTCTGTGAGGGCACGCGTCCGGTCGGCGTGATCAGCGAGCGCGACATGGTGCGGCTTTGTGGTGAGCTGCTCAGCGGCTTCGAACGTCGTGTCGCGCGCGATGTGATGTCCCCTGGCATCTTCACCATGTCTGCCGACGCCACCTGCTCCAGCGCCCTGCAGATGCTCCGCGAGCGGCAGGTCCGGCGCATGGTGATCGTCGACGATGAAGGTCTGCTGGCCGGCGTGATCACCCAAACCGACCTGCTACGCGCCCACACGCGGGTCGTCGAGATGCAGAAATGCGATCTGGAGCAGCAGGTGCGTGACCGCACCCGCAAGCTGGCCGAGGCGAATGCCGAGCTGCAGGCGCTGTCTCGTATCGATCCGCTGCTCAAGATCGGCAACCGCCGGGCCATGGACGACGAGCTTGACAAGCTGCAGCAACGGCTCGAGCGCTACGGTCATCATTATTCCCTGGCGCTGGTCGATGTCGACCAATTCAAGCGTTACAACGATCACTATGGCCACCTGGCCGGCGATCGCACGCTACAGCGGCTCGCCGAGATCATGCGGTCGAACATCCGCAAGCCCGACGACATCTTCCGCTATGGTGGCGAGGAATTCCTGATCGTGTTTCCCGAGAACGATCTCGCGGAGGCCGAGGTCGCCGCCGAGCGGGTGCGGTTCGCCATCCAGGCCGAAGCGATCCCCCACCAGTGCAGCGAGCTGGGCGTGGTCACGGCGAGCCTGGGCGTGGGCTGCGAGGATCTGGTCAAACCCAACTGGAGTCGGTTGATCTCACGTGTGGACGAGGCCCTGTACCAGGCCAAGCAGAACGGCCGCAATCGGGTCCACTCGGTAGCCACGGGCGCCGCGCTCGCGCCGCCGACAGTCGGACTGCACGTGGTCTGAGCCACCTCCCTGGTCATCCGCTCGCAGCGGGTGTCGCCACACCTGCGATGCCTGCCGTCTCCACCCGAGCATTCCCCTGACCGCCGCCTCCCTCAATCCCGCGGGCGCCCTGCCGGGCGCCCCTGACGTGCGTAACGATACGCCCGCGTGCACGGCTGGCGCCGGTCTCTTCCAGGCCCGAGAATGGACGTCGCGGAAGCTTCCGCGAGTAGCGTGCGCGCGGCCGACCGCCCCAGCTGAGTCCCTGGCCGAGCCCCTGGCCGAGCCCCTGGCTGAGCCTTTGGCCGGGTTTGGTCGGCGACGCGCGCTTTGTGGATCCAAGAGGAGCACGACATGGCGAACGAGGGCTACCACGAGCCGATAGCAGAGCTCAGCGACGAAACGCGTGACATGCACCGCGCGATCACGTCCTTGATGGAAGAGCTCGAGGCGGTGGATTGGTACAACCAGCGGGTGGATGCCTGCAAGGACGCCGATCTGAAGGCGATTCTCGAGCACAATCGTGACGAGGAGAAAGAGCACGCGGCGATGGTCCTGGAGTGGATTCGTCGTAAGGACCCGACCTTCGATGGCGAACTGAAGGATTACCTGTTCACCACCAAGCCCATCGCCCACAAGTAGGCCCGCGAAGCGGTTGACCCGCATCC
>JAGRHX010000738.1 GCA_020444775.1 Gammaproteobacteria bacterium | reverse complement strand
ATCTTTCGTACTACGCCCACATGCATAACGACTACATCACCCACCTTGTCGCCTACGGCATTTTCGGCGGCATTTTTCTCGCGGTCTATATGGGCCTGCTTGTGTGGGTGGCGGCCAATGCGAAGCCCGCATCCTACAAATGGTTCGGCTACACGCTTGCGGTCATGCTCGCCATCTACATGACCGCCGAAGTCGCGTTCAACATGGATCCGGTCAGCGGACCGATGGCGGTGTTCCTCGCACTGCTGCTCGCCAGCCGAACCGGGCTGGGGAGCCGACCCGACACGACGTCCACTCAAAATTAGGCACGCCCACTAACCCACCCAACTCCCATAAGCCGCCACAACCCCGATATCGTCATCGATTTTCGTCAGGCCGCCGATGAGGGCAGGGCAGGCGAAGAGCACGCGGTCGCCGGAGCTCTTGCAGCGAATGTCGAGCGTCTGCGGCGACACACCGTCGAAGCCGCGCGGGTCGCGCATGTCATGGATGGTAATGGAGACCCAGCCGTCCCCGGTAGCAATCGGCAAATGGTCCTGCGCCGAAACGCCATCCTTGTAGATGGTCATGCCGTCCGAGCGGTGGATGAGCAGAGTGTCGTCCAGCGCGCGCAGATAGGCATGGAAGGTGAGGCCGGGCAGGCGCAGCCCCAGTGCCGTCGTAAACGCCTCGTAATAGGTCTGTCCGAGATGGCTGACTGAGCCCGCCGTGCCGCTGCCGGCCGTAATCTGTGCCACCCAGAATTCGGCATTATAGCGCCGGCTGCCGGCGTCCCGGATCTGGTCGATCAGCGCCTTCACATCCGAATTGAGGCTGCCGGCCGCGCCGCCATAGTCGGTGTTGTCGTTGATGAACTTGGCAAGACCCGAAGTCGTGGCGCCGTTGAGCGCTGACAGGTAGGCGGGAAACGAAAACGCGCCGACTGTTGTTGAAGTAGCGCCGTTGCCCGCCATCCGGCCGCTGTCCTGAAGCAGGTTGACTGCGTGGTCGGCGAGGAAGGTCGATTGCGGCATCGAGACAACGCCGCTGGCGCTGTCGATCTTGAGCGCTTCCACGAAGGTCCCGCCATCGGGGCTCACCTTCATGCTCAAATCGGTGTCGCCTGCCAGGCCGATTTCCGCGTGACCGGTCCAGTTGCTCTTGAAAATGAGGCTGGCCGTGTCCCCCGAACCCGCCTTGTTTATCGAAATCCGGTGGCTGTCGCCCTCATGCGTGAAAAGCGCGTTGGCGGCGCGTACCGAAAGCAGATTGCCCGGATCCGCCGATGTGTTGATGCCGAGGCTGCCGACGGAAAAGGCAGCGCTTCCGCCAGCGCCGATCACCGCGTCGAGACGCTCCCATGCGCTGCCGGTGAATACGAGCGGCATCGTTTCGTCGCCGGCCCAGGCCAGCCAGCCGGTTTTCGGCGCGTGGAAGGTCCAGGTCCCGTCCTGCCACGCAGCGAGTTCATCCGCGTGGCTTGCCCAGGCGCCGGTGGGCGAGCTTCCGATGACGTGCCTTTCGCCTTCTGCCGGACTGCCAGGCGGCGTGTCGGTCCCGCTCGACATCACGCTTATCTGAACCAGCGCATCCAGCCGGCGGATCGCCTCATTATGCGTGACATTTGGCTGCGCCTGCGCAGGCATGACATAGGGCAGGTCGAGATTGGG
>JAGRHX010000737.1 GCA_020444775.1 Gammaproteobacteria bacterium | reverse complement strand
TGCCGGGGTCAAGAGCTCGCGCGGCGGCTGGGCGTAGCGCCACAGCTCCGCTGCCGCGTCGAAGGCTCCCAGGCGGAACGCGATCCGTCCGCGCTGCTGACCGCGCCGGAGGTCGTGGGTCTTGTCCCCGACCGGGTGCGCCAGCACGTGGGCCCACGCTTCCTCGAGCAGCCCGGCCTGCGCGAGCGGCGACAATCGGCCACCGAGCAGGATCAGCAGCAGGCCGCCGAACAGCACCGCGCCCGCCTCGAGCAGCTGTGCGATGCGTGGCCGGTCCAGTCCGTCACCGGCGAGCAGCTGCTCGATGAGCTGCACGTGGATCTCGGCGCCCGGCATCGCGTTCTGGGTCGGCACCGTGTGCCGATCCAGCAGCCCCAGCGCGGTCACCGCGACGATCACGATGCGGCCCTCGATGCGATCGCGCAGTGCCGCGTCCGGGGCGCCATCCTCGAGCAGCGCCGCGGCGCTCAGGTATCGGGCCTTGCTGCTCTTGGACCAGCGCAACGGCAGGCGCCCGTCGGCGTCCACGTTCGCCCGCAGCTCACCCAGGTCTATGCTCAGATGCCCCGCTCGGTCCGAGGCCACCTGCAGCCAATTGCGGCCCAGCGCCACCCGGATCAGCTCCAGCCCGAGTGACGGCATCACCTGCTCGCCGACCTGCATCAGCACGGGTACCCGTCTGACCACCCCGTCGCTGTCTTGACCCGCATTGATAAGGCCGAAGCCGCTGGCTGCCTGCTCCAGCACATCGACGTTGCGTAGCAGCCGTGGCAGTCGCCACAGGCGCGTGGCACTCTCGCTGTCGTCGAATCGGACCGGTGTCAGACGTGGCGCGGCGGCCGACGTCTCGGCTGCCGGCGACGGCCCGTCCAGCGCGACGCGTGCCAGCACCACAGGTTGCCGGGAGAAGGTCTCGGCCAACAAGCTGTCGTTGCTGCGCAGCGTCTGCAGGCTCCGGCGCAGCTCCGTGCTCAGATCTGGATGCAGTGGAGCGAGGCCGTCGAATGACAGTGTGTCGGGCTCCGGCATGATGATGTCGAAACCAATCGCCGCCGGTCCAAGCGCCTCGATCGCCCGGGTCAACGCCGCGAGGCGGCTACGCGGCCACGGCCAGCGACCGTGACGAGCCAGGGTCTCGTCGTCGATCGCGACGATCAGGGCCATCTGTCCGGCATCGTCCGCGGCCCGCGGCGCGATCGCCTGATAACCGTCCAGACTGAGGCGCTGGGGAAAGGCGTTCTGAGCCGGGTCCAGGCTCACGGTGAGCAAGGTCAGCAGTGCCAGCAGCCCCAGACCTGGCAGGCGAGCTCGCAGCCAACGTGGTCGCAGCGTCGTCAGAGAACGATCTCCAGACCGTCATAGGCCGTGCTGACCTGCAGCCGATGACCTTCGCGCGCAATCTCCTCGTAGCGTCGGGTCTCCTCGAGGATACGCAGCAGCATGTCGTCGTCGTACACCGGCTCGTGATGGAACATGCAGTAGTGCTTGACGCGCGCTTTGTGGCAGAGCTCGACGCCGACCAGATTGCTCGAATGCCCCCAGTCCTCCTT
>JAGRHX010000736.1 GCA_020444775.1 Gammaproteobacteria bacterium | reverse complement strand
TGCTCGAATGCCCCCAGTCCTCCTTGAGCGACACGGAATCGGCAAGCGAGTACATGGCGTCGAAGATCACCAGGTCCGCGTCCTGGTATAGATCGATCATCCCCTGCAACTGCTCGGCATCGTCCAGTCGGTGCTCGCCATCGGTGGAGTACACCACCACCTTCTCGTCGGCCCGGTCTTGTCGGTGTTCGAAGCGATAGCCGTAGGAATCACCACCGTGAGCTTGAAGATGGGCGCGCACCTGCAGGCCGCCGATCTCGTAGTCGTGGTCCGGCTGCAGCTGCACGAACTCGATACGTGCCGGTAGATCCGAGAACTCGACCGGAAAGCCCGGCTCGGCATTCTGCGCGCGCAGCGCTGACTCGAGCTGTGTGTGGCATCCATGGATGCGGATCACGTTCTGGGGCACGAACGCGGGCGTGAAGAAAGGAAAGCCCATGATGTGATCCCAGTGCAGATGAGACAGGAAGATGTCGAAGACCTGTGGCCGGTTGGTCTGATGACGCATGGCCTCGATACCGAGTTCGCGAAGACCCGAGCCCATGTCGCAGATCGTGTAATGCTCGTTGCCCGTGTCGAGCTGCACGCAGGACGAGTTGCCACCGAAGGTGGCGCGGGTCGCGAAATCCAGCCGACTCTCGATGAATTCGTCGATGGCCCGTGGGCTGCTCAGATCGTGGCCGACGCTCAGCGCCAGCGCCCGTGCCAGCTTGGCCTTGATGTGGGTCCCATTCAACGCGGTTGGTAATGACCCCCTTGTGCCCCAGAACCTGACGCGCATCGGTGCTCGATCCTCATTGGTCGGAGAGCCGCTCGACATGCGTCCGATGTGCCGTGGTCGACAGCGCCTGCAGCGCCTGCTCGAGCGACTCGTAGCAATCGAAGACCTTGTCGAAGCGGCTGATCTGGAATATCTCCAGCATCGTCGGCTGCAAGCCGCACACGGCGATCGTGCCGTGACGGGCCTTGCAGGCCCTCGAGGCCAGCATGAGCACGCGTAGACCCGCGCTGCTCATGTATTCGAGCGACGACATCTCGAAGACGAACAGCGGTGGCTCGTGCGTGTCGAGGCGGGCCAGTGTGTCGTCCTTGAAGCCGTCGGCGGTCTCCTGGTTGATACGGCCCTCGAGAACGACGACCAGCACGTCGGCAAGCTGGTCGAATCTCAGCGTCATCTTCGTCGGCATCTCGCTTCTCGTCTTCCGGGTCCTGGCTGCCGGTTATCGGCTGACGAGCCCGCAAATGGACCCTGGCCACCCCGCCGTCACCAGCGACTATCATAGCCTAGCCTCGTCCCTCGGGCTTGTCCCTCGACCGCTTCAGGCGCTGAATCGGCGCAGCACGTTCTCGGTCAGTCTCGAGATGTTGTTGACATAGCCGGCGTGCGACAGGCTGCCACACCAGGTGATGGAGCCGACCGAGAACACCGCGCCACCGTGATGGGTGGGGAAGTAGACGATGTCGGCACGGATGAGCTTCGCGATCGGCTTGCCGGCCCAGGTGGTGACGTGGGTGAGCAGCTCCTCCGGGACCAGCACGAAATGCGCCTGATGGGCCTCGGAGCTGGCCAGTATGGTGGCGTTGGGTGGGGTGCCCAGGCGCGCTTCGGCCCGGTCCAGCTCGAAGCCCGCGGCGCCACCGCCGCTGAGCCCGAAATCCCCCAGTAATTCGTCCTCGATACCTTCGAAGGCCCAGTCGAACTCCGGCTGGTAGGAGGCCTCGGCACGTCGGTACCAGGAGCCCTGGAAACGGCCTTGAGCGCTGAAGCCGACGCCGGCCAGCGCCTGTGGCGGGCGCCCGTTGCGTCGCCACAACCCACCGTACTGGCCATCGAAGGCATGATAGTACTCACCGGGCTCGGCGGCCCAGGCGCGGATCCCACCTTCGGCCCGGCGGATCTCCACCGCGCCGGGCAGCTCCGGATTGACCGCGACACGCCAGTAGAATCCGTTACCGCCCAGATACATCAGGCGCCCGCCCGCCCGCGTGTAGTCGTGGATGGCCTGCCAGGTCCGATGGGTGTGGTACTCCGGATGCGAGGTGGTCAGCAGCACCTTGTAGCCGTCGAGCAGCGCGGCACCATCGGCGTGCAGGTCCTCGTCGGTGATGAGGTCGTATTCGAAACCTTTATGCTCCAGCCAGTCCAACAGGTGGGTGTCCGCGGGCAGGTGACGCAGTCCGGATCCGGTCTCGGGCTCGGCGAAGGTCACATAGCCCGGACGCATGGTGATCATCGGTCGCAGCCTGGAGGCGTAGGCGATACCGCTGCCGTCGCTGTGGAAGTTGTAGGTGGACAGGCCGTACTCCGGATGCTCGTCCGGGGTCCAGGGCCGCGCCTGCCAGGCTTCGACCCGGGCCTTGTAGCGTTCGTCGGTATTGCGCCTGGCGTGGTTGGCGTAGACGTTGTAGGTGAAGGTGGGCAGCAGCACACAGATGGCGGCGTGGTGTTGCCCGCGCGGCGGTGTCACGACAAAGGGCAACGCGTCCTCACCGCGATCGTTGGCGATGCGAATGGCATATAGCCCGCTGCGCAGATCGTCGGGTACCTCGAACTCGAAATCCGTGTCCCAGCCGCAGTCGTGCAGGTCGTCGTCATGGAAATGGATGGCCCCGTAGTGCGCGGGCTGATGACGCCAGCACATCTCGCTGCCATCCCAGTTCGGTCCGGTCATGGCGCGCGCCGGCAGGTTCACCAGCCGGCCGTGCAACTGATGCGGACCGACGTCGTGGATACGCGCGGTGGAGATGCCGATGCTGAAGTCCCAGGCGGCGAGCAGGCTGCCCGGCAGGGTCTGGCCCAGGGCCGCGGCGACGGCCTCGGCGTCGAGCACGCTGGCGCAGAGCAGCGGCCGTTCCAGCTTGCCGTTGTAGTGAGCGTCGGGCGCCTCGCCAGCCTGCTGGCCGGCGGCGAGCAGGATGTCCCGACCGCCCAGGCTGGCGGGCAGGGCGTCGCTGGTCGTGTGCAGGCTCCCTGTCTGCCAGGCGGCCTCGTCCGACAGTGGCTGTAATGGCGCCTGGCCGACGCTCAAGATGCCGGTCGGCGCGTCGTAGCTCATCCATACCCGGTACCAGACCCGTTGACGCAGCGTGCTGTCGGTCGCGCAGCTACGGTGGCCGGTCCCGGTGTCGTGCAGGGTGGCGCTCAGCCCCCGCCGCGGATCGATCTCGAGCTGTACCCCGGCCCCGGTCTCTGGATCCCGCCAGCAGAACAAGCTCTGCAGGCCACGCGTGGGCGTCGTGGGCCAGATGTGCGCGACGAAGGTGAAGCTGGCCGGCACCGGCAGATCGGAGCCGGTCGGAATACGCGCGTAGGAGCCGAGATGGACCGGCTGCTCACGCGCCGGCAGCCTGGCGCTGAACACCGACGCCAGGTCCACCTCCTTGATGCCGGGTCCTTGCGGATTCGGATCGGCGTGGATGATCCGGACCAGTCTGGCCGTGTATTCGGTGCTGTTCGGGCTGGAGACCTTGAACGCCAGGCGTTCGCCCGGAGCGGCGCTCAGCCGGTCACTGTAGCCGGTTATCGGAAGCATCGCTGCGCTCCAGTTCCAGTTTGTAGCCGACGCCGTAGATTGAATGAATGAGTGGAATGCCGCCACTCACCTCGTCCAGCTTGCGTCTGAGGTTCTTGATATGGCTGTCGATGGTCCGGTCGGAGACCAACCGGTGATCGGCGTACATGTGGCCGAGCAGCTGGTCGCGACTGAAGACCCTGCCGGGTTGCTCGCCGAGCGCGCGCAGCAGTCGGAACTCGACCGGGGTCAGGTCCAGGCGTCGACCGTCGAAGCTGGCGACGAATCGTTCCGGGTCGATGTGTAGTCGATTGCCGCGCGCGCCGATCGCGGCGCCTGGCTCCTGCACGCCGGCTCCGACCTCGGCATCGGGGGCGGACGGGGTCCGATCCAGGCGACGCAGGACGGTCTTGACCCGGGCCACCACCTCGCGTGGGCTGAACGGCTTGCACACGTAGTCATCGGCGCCGAGCTCCAGACCGAGCAGCCGGTCGATCTCCTCGACCCGTGCCGTGACCATGATGATGGGTAGGTCCGAGAAGCGGCGCACCTCGCGACAGACGCCCAGACCATCGAGCCCCGGCAGCATCAGGTCGA
>JAGRHX010000735.1 GCA_020444775.1 Gammaproteobacteria bacterium | reverse complement strand
CGGCAGGACGACCAGTCCCGGCGCGGGCGTGGTGGCGGGCAGTGCAAGATAGGCGGTCAGAGTACCTCCGTCGGCCGCGCGAATCTGGATTTCACTCCCTATCATCGTTTCTCCGTCGCGTTGTTCTTGTTGGTGCATGTTCTTGTTGTTGGTACGCGTGCAGGGGCTCCGGCGCACGCCGCGCAACGCCTGCACGTATTTGCCAAACCATGGCTCCAGGGTCAACTGGTTCCGGGATCGGCGAAGGATCTTCCGGCAGAGCCAGCGGGTGTGCGGCCATCTTCGGGCCGGGCGCGCCCGGCGCGTGCGGTCAGGCCCGTGTACAGGATGTCCTGAGCCAGCTTGAGCGCGTGCCTGTGTCGTTGCACGGCGCGCGGTGACAGGTCGGCATCGGGTGGATCGAGCAGCTCGAAGTGAGCATGGCGGTCCCGGCCACGAACCAGCACCGCGGTGTCCCGCCTGCTCAGGGTCTGACGAACCTCCGGGGCTATATAGCGGATGGCGAGACCGACGCGGCTCAGCGCGCTGTGGTTCGGTTCCGAACGGTGCGCGGTGAGGCCGTGATGAAGCGAGAACTGACCGGGCTCGAGCAGCACGGGTCGTGCGTGCCGGGGATCGATCGGATCGGCCAGGGTCTGGCCACGGCTCAGCATGTTGTTGCTGGCGAAGGTCTGCACGTGCGGACGCGACAGGTGATGCGAGCCCGGCAGCATCTGCATGCAGCCGCTCTCGGCGGTTGCCGGGCTGAGCGCAATCCACGCCGTGCACAGTCGTGGCTCACTCAGGCCGAAGAACGCGGCGTCCTGATGCCAGCTGACGAAGCGTTCGTCGTGTGGTGCCTTGATGAAGAAGCCACTGTTCCAGCACAGCAGGTCCGGGCCGAGGACGGCTTCGACCGCGTCCAGGATCCGCGGGTGTCGGACCAGGGCGTCAATCCAGGTGAACAGCAGATGCGGACGCTGTCGGCTGCGGCCGCGCGATTTGCCACGCGCGCGAAGCTGCTGGGCCTCGAACAGCTGCAGGATCCGCTGCGCCTCGCCGCGGTCGATGGCCTCGAGGGGAAATACGAAGCCGTCGTGCTGATAGCGAAGGCGCAGATCCTGGACTTGGCATCGGATCGCGGATCCCTGCGCATCGGCTGCGGGTGGGGTGGGAGCGATCCTGCCCGCTTCGTTGTCCGGGTTCATTGGTGCCCCGGGCCTGCCGTCCGCGTTGCACGGACGACGGGTCCCAGGACCGGCGCGTTGATCAGCGGCCGAGCATGTTGTTCGGTAGCCAGAGGACGATTTCCGGGAACGCCACGAACAAGGCCACGGTCAGCACGTCGCATACGAAGAACCACCAGATGCCCTTGAAGATCGAACTCAGGGGAATGTCGGGCCGGACCCCGGCGACGACGAAGCAGTTCATACCGATTGGCGGTGTGATCAGGCATATCTCGACCATCTTGACGACGATGATACCGAACCAGATGGGGTCGAAACCCATCGCGATCACCAGCGGCTGGACCAGTGGCAGGGTCAGCAACAGCATGCCGATCGCATCCATGAACATGCCGAGCACCGC
>JAGRHX010000734.1 GCA_020444775.1 Gammaproteobacteria bacterium | reverse complement strand
ACAACGCCCGCAAGCTCCTCAACCTTCGCAACCGGATCACGCGGATCCGGGTCTTCGATCCGGCCTGCGGCTCGGGCAACTTCCTGGTGATTGCCTACAAGGAGATGCGGGCCATCGAGGCCGAGATCAACCGGCGGCGGGGGAAGACGGGACAGAAGAGTGAGATTCCGCTTACCAACTTTCGGGGTATCGAGCTCCGCGACTTTGCCGCCGAGATTGCACGGCTGGCGCTCATCATCGCCGAGTTTCAGTGCGACGTGCTGTACCGCGGGCAGCAGGAGGCACTCAGCGACTTCCTGCCGCTTGACGCCGAGAACTGGATTACCTGCGGCAACGCGCTGCGGCTGGACTGGCTCGCATTGTGCCCACCCACCGGCACCAGCGTCAAGCTGGTGGGTGACGATCTGTTTTCTACGCCGCTGGATCAGTCCGAGATCGACTTCGACAGCGTCGGGGGGGAGACCTATATCTGTGGAAACCCGCCTTATCTAGGGAGCAAGTGGCAAACCGACGATCACAAGGCCGACTTGAAGGCTGTATTTGGTAATCTATCTAGCGGCTGGCGTGTTCTCGACTATGTGGCAGGTTGGTTCATGAAAGCGGCCTTGTACGGGCTCCACGGTAAGGGTGTGACGGCTTTCGTGGCCACGAACTCCATATGCCAGGGCCAGCAGGTTTCCGCGCTCTGGCCATTGATTGCCAAGCAAGGGCACACCATCACTTTCGCACATACATCCTTCCAGTGGGCGAACCTGGCATCACGGAACGCAGGAGTGACGGTGATCATCGTTGGCATTTCTGCGGACTCCTCGCGCCCACGACAGATCATCTCTTTGTCAATCGATGGGTCAATCGTAGCTCGCGAGGTGGAGAGTATTACGCCCTATCTGACCAGTGGGCAGAATGTGGTCGTATCTCCGCGTCGGTCCCCGGTCTCTGATCTTCCGCCGATGGCTCGTGGCAACTCTCCCACTGACGGGGGCCACCTAGTGCTGACCCCCGCTACGGTGCGAGGGATCCTTGAAGCCGACGCGGGCGTCCATGAGTTCTTGCGACCATTCGGTGGGTCACAGGAGGTCATCTCTGGAGTGCTACGCTATTGCCTGTGGATTGCCGACGGCGATGTTGCCCGGGCACTAGAGCATAGTGAAATACGCAAGAGAGTCCAGCGAGTTCGAGAATTCAGGCTGAAGAGCAAGAAGCCCGCTACTGTGTCAGCTGCGGAGTGGCCGTATCGCTTTGACGAACGCAAGCCGGTGCCCCTTCATCCCACAATCTGTATACCCGTTGTTAGCTCTGAGAATCGACCCTACTTGCCGGCTGGGTTGCTGCCTGCCGGCACGATCTTGTCTAACAAAGCCTTCTCCCTGCCGGCAAGGAACCTGTGGCCCTTTGCGGTGGTCTGCTCTCGGTTGATGCTAGTGTGGGTTGCTACTGTCTGCGCCCGGATGCGTACTGACTTCTCCTTTACCAACACCTTGGGTTGGAACACCTTTCCGGTGCCGCCGCTGACCGACCAGAACAAAGAGGACCTGACACGCACCGCCGGAGAGATACTGCTGGCTCGCGAGCGGCACTATCCAGCTACCATCGCCGAGTTGTATGATCCGAAGAAGATGCCCAGTGACCTCCGCGAGGCGCACGAACGGAACGATGAGGTGCTGGAGCGGATCTACGTCGGTCGCCGGTTCCGGAACGACACCGAGCGGTTGGAGAAGCTGTTCGAGATGTACACCAAGATGACAGCGAACGAACAGCACCTCGCCGCTAGTCGGGGACGGAGGAACACCGGATGACCGGCAGGCGCGACGACATCCCAACCATCGCGGTCAACTACCAGGGCACCGGCGCCTCAACCAGCGTCAATCCCTTCGGCATGCGCCCGATGCAGGAGCGGGTCTGGCAGCGGCGCGGCGAGCAGTACCTGCTGATC
>JAGRHX010000733.1 GCA_020444775.1 Gammaproteobacteria bacterium | reverse complement strand
CAGGGCGAGATTGCCGCATTACGCGTGTCCGTGACCCGAACCCAGAGCAGCTTGAACGACACACGTCAGGAGCTGGAGGTCGTCAATCGCGAGGATCTGGAACAGACCTGGCGCGACATCGAGCAGACCCAGAACCAGCTCGAGGAGGTCGCCGCATCGTTGGAAGCGGCGAGGGACAGGCTCTCGCGACTGGTGATCACGGCGCCCGATACCGGCCGCGTGCACGAGCTTGCGATCAAGAATGTGAACGCCGTGGTCACGCCCGGGGAGACCATCCTGCAGATCGTCCCGGTCGACGCCGGATCGGTCATCAGCGCGCGGGTCCGACTCATCGACATCGACCAGGTGCACCTGGGTCAGTCAGTTAGGATTCGTTTCGAAACCTTCGACATGCGCACCACACCAGAGATCGCCGGCCACGTGATGCGGATTTCGGCCGACCGCAGCGTCGACCAACAGACCGGTGAAAGCTTCTTCTCGGTGCTGGTGGATCTGCCCGATGCGGAGCTTGCCAGGCTCGAGGGGCGCGTGGTGATTCCCGGCCTGCCAGCCACCGCCATGTTCACCACCGGTGAACGGACGTTGCTGGACTATCTCACCAAGCCCTTGCGCGAGCAGCTGTTCGCGGCCTTCAGGGAAGGCTGAGCGGCTCGGGCCAGACGCTCAGGACGCGTCAGGCACCGCCGTGTAGCTACGAGCCCTGAAACAAGCCCTTGTCCTTGGCCATCAGCACGGCCAAAGCGGCAATCGCGTCCAGACAGGGTGTTTCCAGGCCCGCGGCACGGCCGAAGCGAAGCGGTGTGAGCAGCATGCTCTCGAGCTCCATCGGCCTGCCGAGGTCGTAGTCCTGACGGATGGAGGGCGTGTGGTCGGGCGCGTTCGGAATATAACCCTCGGGATTGAATCCGGCGCTCACGTCGAAACCATGGGCCCGGGCGATGGCCGTCGCCTCGCTGGCCAGACGCAGGAACAGCTGCCCGATCCCGGGCTCCTTACGCACCACGCTAACCTGATGCCCGCTCAGCAGGGCGAGCATCGAGCCGGTCATGTTCATCATCAGCTTGGTCCAGAGCTCGAGTCGCAGCTCGGGTACCGCTGGTGACTCGATCTGGGCGGCCTCCAGCAGCGTCCTGATTGCCGTAAGTCTATCGCTCTGGCGGTCGTCGACCTCACCCAGGATCAAGGCATTGCGCGCGGGATTGGTATGTTGCACCAGGCCGGGCTCCAGCACCTCGTTCGGCGAGTTGATCACGGCACCGATGATTCGCGTCTTGGGAACGGCAGCACGCAGCGCGCCGCCTGGGTCCAATGGCGACAGATCCGGTGGTTCGGGCAGCGCGGCTGGCAGCCCCATGTCATACCACCACGGTATGCCGTTCTGCGCGAAGACCACCACCGTGTCCGAACCGAGCAGCGACTCGATGCTTCTGGCCAGGGCTGGCAGGGCATTGGCCTTCAGCGTCGAGATGACGAGGTCCTGGGGGCCGAGCTCACGTGTGTCCTCAGCGCCTTTGACCCGTCCTTCGAAGCGCTGGGCGCCACTACGCAGCACGATGGGCTTCTCACGCACGTGGGCAAGGTTGGCGCCGCGTGCGACCACCGAGACCTCGTGTCCGGCATGCGCCAGCTTGGCGGCATAGTGTCCACCGATTGCTCCCATTCCGAAGATGCAGATTCTCATGCGCGTCGAGACCCCGATAGCTGGACATCATGCACAGACCGGCTCGTCGTCGAGCGAGCCACGTGACACCTGAGGATGAGCAGTTCAACGCATGATGTCCAGGCGTACGTGCCGCATCAGGCGCGCCACCGGAAGCCGGGGTACGCAGGCTTCTAGCGCAGCAGCGCGAGCATACCGGCCACCAACACCAGGCCGATGGCAAGTCTGAGGAAGAAGGTTTCGGATACGTACGGGAACAGACGGCTACCGGTCCGGATACCGACCAGGTAGGGCACGCTCAAGGAGGCGGCGACCAGCGCGAACGGCATCGCGTACAGCCCGATCGTCAGATAGACGAGGATGCGATAGGCACCCGAGATCGAGAAGAACGCCATGATCCCGGCGCGCACGCCGGCGGCGGTGTTGTTGGCGGCGACCAGAAACATCACGACCACCGGACCACCGATATTCGCCATGCCCCCAGAGATCCCGCTCACCGCACCAACGGCCAGCTTGGCCGTGAGTCCCGGCGGTCTGCCGCGATAGCGCCAGCCGCTCGCGAGCAGCGCGGCAAAGACGATCACCGCGATGGCAATGGCGCGTCGGGCCAGGTCCGGATCGAGGGTGACCAACAGCCAGGCCCCGAACGGAATGGTCACCAGCGAGGCCACACCCACCGGTGCGATGAAGCGCCAGTCCGCGTGGCGGATGGCCGTCGGTAGCAGCGTGAGGATCGCCGGGATCTCGATGATGCTCGCCACCACCACCGCCTCGCGCGGTCCGTAGATCGTCATCAGGCAAGGCACGGCGAGCAGGGTCGCGCCGAAGCCGAGCATCCCCCGCGAGATCCCAGCCGCCAGCACGACGATGACCGCGAGCAGGTAATCGAGCGATACGAAGTCGTCGAGCGTCGGCCACATCTCGGTTTCCCGGTTCCAGGGCGGAAGCCGAGCAGGCCCGGCCGTCCCCTTTTGTGAAGCTGGTTTTGCAGTCCGCTAATGTAGCCTGAAAGCGGCAACTTCGAGCAGGCGATCGACGGGAGCCACCGATCTCGACGGCTGGGCAAGAGTCAGTGACGATGACGTGACGTCCGGGACACCATCGGTCCGGGACGTTCAGCAGGGGATGGTGGGGACGTCTCGCTCCGGGCTCAAAGCGATGGCCCGAAGCGAGACTGAGGGCTGACGCCCTGGCGATGTCGCGCTTATTTGCGCAGCTTGCGCACGACGAACAGCGCGCCCAGCGCCACGGCAACCATGCCGATGATGCTCGGCTCGGGCAGCGGCTTGGAGCCAGGTCCGGTGCCTTGCGCCATGACGTTGGCGGCCAGCAGCATCACGGTCAGCGTAGAGCTGGTCATCAGAAACTTCATTTGTCCTCTCCTACTTGTTTCGTATTGTCGACGTTGATGTATGGATGTCCCTCTCGACCGCCCTGACAGTCGGTCATCTGTCGGCAGCGGCTGATTTCCTGACTGGCGTCCACCGGCGACCGCGATGTCAGCAAATCTGGTATCGAGGCCTTCCGGTCAGTACATCTACACAAAGAGCAGCAAGAAGCAGGCCAGCCCCTGAGTAGACCACGCAAACCCATGATTTGGCGTGGTACACCGCGCATCCGGCGCGGCCCCCAGGGCCAGACCTCAGGCCCGGTGTAAGGTTTGCCGACGGGAAGTGGCTTCCATCGAACACCGTCGCCGGGTCCGATGGAAGCTGCCAGCCGGCCTTGGCATCAGCAGATGCACTCTTCGTAGAGATCGATGGCGACGATGAACGGCTGCTCGTGCGCATCGGGCGAGGTCGGTTCCAGGAACACGCCGACAAGGTCGTTCTGGCCCGGCGTGAATCCTTCACCATTGTCCAGCGCCGCCTGCAGGATCTCCAGGGCATTGGCCTCGGTGCCCAGGTCGTCACGAACGAACAGCCCGTTGGCATCGCCGAATCCGTCGGCCGCCAGCGCCTGACCATCGGTCAGTGCCCAGATCGCTCCCTGAACCTCCGCATCCGTGTAGGTGCTGTAGGCACCGCCCGGCGCGTCGCCATTGCTTTGCGATCCGAAGTCCTGGTTGATGATCCAGTTGATCAGGTCCAGGTTGTCAACCGCGGACTCACCGTTGATGCCCACCTGACCGGCCATCACTCCGGGTGCGACACAGTCGGCCAGCGCCACCTGCACGTTGGCCGTGATCACCGGCGCATCGAAGATATCGGTGCCGCTCCGGCCCAGCAAGGCACGGTCGTAGGCCGCCAGACAGTACGCCTCGGCGAAGACCTGATCGAACCGCGCGTCGCCGGTACCGGAGATCGCCAAGGTATACGCTTCCGGCGAGCTGCTGCCGTACGCCTCGTCGACGACCTGGAAGGTCAGCGTCGCCGGCAGCGAGGCCTTGACCTTGTCCAGGGTGTCCGTCGCCCCACAGAAGGTCACGTCCACGTTGGCCGAGGCCACACCGCCGTTGCCGTCCTCCACGGTGTAGGTGAAGGAGTCGGTCATCTCCTGACCGGTGAGCAGGTCCGCGTAGGCAATCGAACCGTCGAAGCTGAGCTGCCCGCTCTGCAGGCTCACCAGCACGCCGCCGATATCGAGCGCCGGACCGCCTTCGGAGATGGCCAGGCCGTTGACCTCGGTGATCGTGAGGATGTCGCCGTCGGGGTCGACGTCGTTTTCCAGCACGTTCACGCTGACCACCTCGTCGTAGCAGGTGGTCGCCGAGTCGTCGTCCGGCAGCGGATCACGGTTCGGCTCTTCGACGCCCATGTCGATGTCCTGGACACGCTCGCCGATCCCCAGCGTCACCGCCGGTGCCTCGCCGTTCGCACCCACATCCGAGTCCGAGGTGTCGTCCACGC
>JAGRHX010000732.1 GCA_020444775.1 Gammaproteobacteria bacterium | reverse complement strand
GTGTTCGAGCGTCATCCGGACCTCAAGCTGGTCTGCGTCGAGGCCGATGCCGGATGGGCGCCCCACTACATGTACCGGATGGACCACGCCTGCTTCACGTCCCGGGACGACGGCATACTCGATGGTCTGTCCAAGCTGCCCAGCGAGTACATCAAGCAGAACGTCTGGGCGACCTTCCAGGACGACTGGGTGGCTTTCAAGACCATTGATCTGGTCAACCACAAGCGTCTGCTGTGGGCCAACGACTTTCCACACACCGACTCGACCTGGCCGGAGTCACAGCGGCTGCTGGAGAAACACGCGGCATCGCTGAGCGAGACACAGCGCCACGACATCCTGCGCGGCAACGTCATCGAGCTTTTCAACCTGCCGCTTGCGAAGTGAGCCGCGACACCACCCCCCTGAAGCGCCCCCCTGAAGCGCCCGAGCGGTGGCCGGCTGCGGCCACCCCACCTACTCGGGCGGAGATCCGAGCATGACAGAGGAACGCTTCTCAGAGGACGGCTTCGAAACGCTGGACCCGCAGGACTGGGAGGAGATGCGCAAGCTCGGGCATCGCATGCTGGACGATGCCTTCGATTATCTGCGCGACGTCAGGGAACGACCGGTCTGGCAAGCCGTGCCTGACACGGTCAGGCAACGTCTGCAGACGCCCGCGCCGCGTCTGCCCAGCGCGCCTGAGCAGGTCTACGAGGAGTTCAAGCGCGATGTGCTGCCCTATCCGATGGGCAACACCCACCCGCGATTCTGGGCCTGGTACATGGGCAACGGCACGCCGATGGGCGCGCTGGGTGATTTTCTCGCCGCGGTGATGAACCCCAACCTGGGTGGCGCCAACCACGTCGCGCCGCTCGTCGAGCAGCAGGTCATCGACTGGCTGCGCGAGATGATGGGCCTACCAAGCGATGCCAGCGGCTTGCTCACCAGCGGCGCCTCGGCCGCGAATCTCATCGGCCTCAGCGTCGCCCGCAACAGCAACTGCGGCGTGGACATCCGTCACCAGGGCGTGCGGGCAGCGCCCGGCCGGCTGCGCTTCTATGCATCCAGCGAGGTGCATAGCTGTCATCAGAAGGCGGCCGAGACCCTGGGGCTCGGCAGCGACGGTCTGTGCCGGGTCCCGGTCAGGGCCGACTACAGCATCGACGTGCAGGCGCTGGCGGACCGGGTGCGCCGCGACCGGGCCGAGGGCGTGCTGCCGTTCTGCGTTGTCGGCAACGCCGGAACCATCAATACCGGTGCGGTCGATGACCTGCAGGCGCTGGCGCGCTTTTGTCGCAACGAACGGCTCTGGTTCCACGTCGACGGCGCGATCGGCGCGGTCGCGGTGCTGGCCGAGAACGTGCGGGACCGGCTCAAGGGACTGGAGCTGGCAGACTCCATCGCCTTGGATCTGCACAAGTGGATGCACGTGCCCTTCGAAGCCGGCTGCGCGCTGGTCCGCAACGAGGCCGCGCATCGCGAGTCATTCAGCCTGACCCCGGAATATCTGGCGCGGGAGGCGGATGCCAAGGGGCTCGCGACGGGCGCCTTCTGGTTCAGCGATTATGGTCTTCAGCTCACCCGCCAGTTCAGGGCGCTCAAGGTCTGGCTGTCGATCAAGGAGCACGGCCTGGAGCGCTACGGGCGCATGATGACGCGCAACGTCGACCAGGCCCGCTATCTGGGTGGACTCATCGACGCCAGCTCCAAGCTCGAGCTGACCGCGCCGATCGGGCTGAACATCGTCTGCTTTCGATACAACCCCGGCGGACTCGCGCCGTCAGCGCTCGAACGGTTGAACCGCAACCTGCTCGCCGAGCTGCATGAGCAGGGCATCGCGGCGCCCTCCTACACCACCTTGCGCGGCGCGTACTGCCTGCGGGTGGCGATCGCCAACCACCGAACCCGGCGCGAGGATCTGGACCTGCTGGTCCGCGAGGTGCTGCGCCTGGGTGGTGAGCTGCACAGCGGCGACTGACTCGAGCCGACACCTGGCGGACCCGTACCGTCGGCGCTCTTTACGTCATGGCGACGACCTGCTGCAATGCCGGTCAGGGCGCCGTTCACGCTGACCACCCACGCTGACCACCCACCCTGACCACGATTTCAGCCGCGCCGACCAGGCCCAACCGCCCGTGGCCACACGGCCCGCTGATTGCGCCCGCCACGCGGCCCGCTGATAGCAGAGGAAATGCCATGCCGATCATCGACTCACAGGTTCACGCCTACGAAGCCAACACAGCGCAACGGCCCTGGCACTCGGTGCCCAACTGGCCTGATCACGTCACCGGTGACGAGATGGTTGCGGCCATGGACGAGGTGGGGGTCGATGGCGCCATCCTGGTCTCGGCCTTTTCGCTCTACCAGTACGACGCCAGCTACGCGGTGCAGGTTCGCAATGCCCATCCGGGACGCTTCGGTCTGGTCAAGCCCCTGGATCCGACCGACCCCGCCATCGCCGAGGTGATTGCCGAATGGAAGCGGACGCCCGGCACGGTCGGCATACGCATCATGTTGACCCGTGAAGCAGCCCGTGAGCCGGGTGACCCGGGCCTGGACCGCATTCTTCGCGAGGCGGTGCAGCAGGATTTTCCGGTCAACCTGCTGTGCTGGGACAACCTGGACGCCGGTATCGCGCTGGTCGACCGTCACCCGCAGACTCGCTTCGTCATCGACCATCTGGGCATCTTGCAGCCGCGCACGCCGCCCGCGCCGGCCGAGCCGTGGGCCGACCTGCCCAAGGTCCTGGACCTGGCACAACGCGACAACGCGGTGATCAAGGTCAGCGGCGCCTGCACCCTGTCCAAGCAGCCTTATCCGTTCGCGGACATCTGGGATCCCCTGGCGCGGGTCTTCGACGCCTGGGGATTCGAACGCTGTCTGTGGGGTACCGACTGGACCCGTGCCTATGCCGTGGTCGACTACCCACAGGCCGTGGAGCCGTTCCGATTGACCGATCGCCTCAGCGATGACGAACGCGCCATGCTGATGGGTGGCGCCTGCGCCAGGGCCTACGCCTGGTCACCGCAGCGCGGCTGAGCGCTCGCGAGCCGCCGCAGGCCGCCGCGACACGCGGCGACCTTCGACACCACGCAATTCCCGCGACCTCCTCCCCCAGGCCTGACGCGCTGGCGCGTCAGGCCCGTCCAGCCGACACATTCCCGTTCTCAAGTTTCATCGATGCGAGTCGAAACTGCTGACGCGGAGCCGGGGTTCTGCCTGTCCGATCGGTGCCATGCCGCTCGGACCGCCAAGACCCCACGCCCGTCCGTCAGGCAGATCCCGCGTACGAGCCCCGCGCGAATGGGCGCAGCCGCTGGCCGGTCAGTATGCGCCGGCCGAGGATCCGTTCACGGACCGGGAACCCTTCCCGTCACGACGTGACGACCTGCCCGATGGCTCATCGGTCCACCAACGGTGGATTCAATCGCTGATATCGAGTCTCATCCGGATGGCCATTGGAGAACAACAATGAAACTCAACCTGAAAGCCCTGTTCGCCGCGTTCTGTGTGCTGCTGTTCGCGCAGACCGTTAGTGCGGGACAACAGAATTTCGAGCTGGTCAACCAGACCGGCGTAGAGATCCATCGGGTCTACATCAGCCCGAACGGCAGCGACGACTGGGAAGAGGACGTCCTGGACGCCGATACGCTGCCGGCCGGCGATTCCATCGACGTGCTGTTCGATCGCTCAGAAGTCGTCGCGCTGTGGGACATCCGCGTCGAGGACAGCGAGGGCAATGCCCTGGAGTGGCACGAGATCAACCTGCTCAAGGCGCACACCGTGGTGCTTCAGACCGACGGTATCGCGCGCATCTATCAGTAGCTCGATCGACCCGGGTCGGGTCGACACGGCGCCTGAGGTCTTTGGATTCGACCACGCGGCGACAGTTCGACCCGGGTCTCGCCGGTTCGAGCACCGACACGCTCCACGACAATCGTGAAAGCATGCCGGAACGTGCACAATACGGGCTGCGCAAGCCGCCCCCGGGTCACCGGGGCCGGCCTTGACCCGGAGACCGCAGACGATGAGCGCAGCACGAGAGCACGAGTTCCACGGTGATGCCCTGTCCGCCCTGGACTGGTGTTACGAACAGGGTTGGGCGGCTGACGGGCTGCCGGTGATTCCACCGGAGAAGCGTCGGGTCGAGGCCATGCTCGCCGCGCAGACGCGCCCGCCGCAGACGGTCATCGCCTCGCATCCGGCGACCGGCAATCAGTGCACCATCGAGGCCGCGGCCATCAACGCGGTGATGGCCGGGTGCCTGCCCGAGTACCTGCCCGTGGTGATCGCCGCGCTGGAGGCCATGGACCGGCCCGAGTTCACCTTCCACGGCTCGACCGCCAGCACCGGCGGCGCGCAGCATCTGCTCATCGTATCCGGTCCGATCGTCGAGCAGATCGGCATGAACCCGGCCGGCAACTGCTTTGGCCCCGGGAATCGAGCCAATGCCACCATCGGCCGCGCCATCCGGCT
>JAGRHX010000731.1 GCA_020444775.1 Gammaproteobacteria bacterium | reverse complement strand
CGGTGGTCACCTGACGCATGGCGCCAAGCCGAACCAATCCGGCAAATGGTTCAATGCCGTGCAGTACGGTGTGGTCGAGCAGACCGGCCTCATCGACTACGACGAGGTCGAGACGCTGGCCAGGGAACACCAGCCGCGGCTGATAATCGCCGGCGGCTCGGCCTATCCACGAATCATCGATTTCGCCCGTATGCGTGCTATCTGTGACGCCGTTGGCGCGTTGCTGATGGTCGACATGGCCCACTTCGCCGGGCTGGTCGCCGGTCGCGCGCATCCCAACCCGCTCGAGCACGCCCATGTCGTGACCACCACCACCCACAAGACCCTGCGTGGCCCGCGCGGCGGCATGATCCTGTCCAACGACCCGGAGCTGGGCAAGAAGATCAATTCGGCGATCTTCCCCGGTTTGCAGGGTGGGCCGCTCGAGCACGTGATCGCGGCCAAGGCGGTGGCTTTCCGCGAGGCGATGCAGCCGGAGTTCAGGCACTACAGCGAGCGGGTGGTGGCGAATGCCCGGGCGCTGGGCGAGGCATTGGTGACCAACCGCATCAAGCTGGTCACCGACGGCACGGACACCCATCTGCTGAACGTGGATCTGCGTCCGCTGGACGTGACCGGCAAGGTCGCGGAGCAGGCCCTGGAGTCTGTCGGCCTGACCTGCAACAAGAATGCGGTGCCCTACGACCCGAAGCCGCCGGCAGTGACCTCGGGGGTGCGTCTGGGCTCGCCGGCGGGTACCACGCGCGGATTCGACGAGGCCGATTTCCGCAAGGTCGGGGAATTGATCGCGAAGACCCTGTCGAATCTGGGCGCCGACGGATTGCCGGTGCCCGAGGTGGCCGAGGCGGTGCGCGCCGACGTGCGGCGGCTGTGCGAGGCGCATCCTATCTACTGAGCGTCTGGCAGCGCGTCGGGCGTAATTGCCCCCGGCTCGCCTGTGTGTCTGTCGCGGTGGTCCGCGGCAGGCACGCAGACGGTGGCAGCCATCAGCACTTCGAGCACTCTGATGGCGTTGTCAGCGCGGCGACGCAGCATCGTCCGCGGCTACCAGCAACGACTCCAGCGCGATCAGCTCGGGCGGGTGATCGACCGACTCCAGGAAGCGCAGCAGGTCGGGCCAGGTCAGGGTCGTGGTCATGTGATTGACCAGCGGATGGACGTTGACCTGCGCGTAGGCGGCGACCGCGTCGTCCAGCAGCAGGTGGACCAGGCCCTCCCGGTCGTTGGCGACCGCCAGCGGGGTGACCGCGCCCGGTCTGACCCCGAGGTGCCGTTGCAGTCGCTCGGCGCTCGCGAACGACAGGCGGCCCGCGCCGATCCGCTCACCCAGCCGGCGCAGGTCGATGCGCCGATGCTCGAGACAGCTCAGCAGCCACATCCGGCCCTTCTTGTTGCGCAGGAACAGATTCTTCAGATGCGCGCCCTGCTCGGTATGCGGCAGGGCATGGCGCACGGCGCGTGCCTCGTCCACCGTGAACACCGGCGCGTGGGTGCAGGTGTGATGCGCTATACCCAGCGCCTCGAGGCGGGCGAGCAAGGCCTCCGGCGTCAGCACGCCGGCCAGCGCCTGGTGTACCGCGATGCCTGTGCGAAGTGCACCGCGTTTCGTCTTGAATTGAGCGTGGGGTTGAGCACACGCCCGACATCGCGAGCGAGCCGATGGGGCGCGCAGCGGCGAAAGCTGGGGGCTGAAGGATTGCTCATCGACGGCTGTGTGTGAATGCTGTACGTGACCGGGCCGAAGCGCTTGCGTGTGACCGTATGCTCGTGTCTCATCTGTGGCTGGTGACCGGCTGCGGCAACTGCCCATTGGATATGGCCCATTGGAT
>JAGRHX010000730.1 GCA_020444775.1 Gammaproteobacteria bacterium | reverse complement strand
AGCACCATCACCCAGCAGCTCGCCAAGAACCTGTACCTGTGGCCCGGACGCAGCCTGCTGCGCAAGGGACTGGAGGCCGGGCTGACCCTGCTCATCGAGCTGTGCTGGCCCAAGCGCCGTATCCTCGAGGTCTATCTGAACGTGGTCGAGTTCGGTCCGGGTGTGTACGGGGTCGGCGCCGCCAGCCAGCACTTCTTCGGCAAGCATCCGCGCGCGCTGTCCATGCGCGAGGCCAGCCTGCTGGCAGCGGTGTTGCCGAATCCAAAACGTTTGTCCGTGGCCCGACCGTCGGCCTATGTGGCTCGACGGGCGCGTGCCATCGAGCGCGGCGTACGCAATCTCGGCGGTGAATCCTGGTTGCCCTGGCTGTGAGTGCCCGGCGTGATTCGTGGCGCGCTCAGCGTCGTGCCAGACGCAGCTCGTTGGCGGCGTCGTCGATGGTGAAGCGGTAGTGGCGTAGAAAGCTCATGCCCAGCAGCCGCGCCTCGCCGAGCTTGTCGTCGTCGATGAAGACCACGGCCACGGACTCCTGGACGGCACTGTCTATACGCACGCTTTTGAGCTCGGCGCCCAGCCCCTCTATGGTGCCGTTCACCGTCTGTGCGCGGCGTTCGGGGAGGGTATCGGCCTCGAAGCCCAGTGGCTCGATCAACGAGGCCGGTAACACCAGGGTGCTGGCCCCGGTGTCGACCATCAGCGCGAGCGGCATTGGCAGACCATTTGGTCCGGCAACGGTCACGTCGACGAAGTGCTGGGTGTTCCTGCGCCGTGTCTTGACCCGCATCAGCGCCGGGGTGTCGGCCTTCGGACCGAGGATGATGATGTGTCTGACCGTCGGCGGCGCGCCGAGAATGACGTGGTCGTAGTCCTGGAGCAGGGTGCTCAGCTGCTCACGTAGATCGCCGAAGGTGTAGGGTGCGGGCTCGTCCTGAACCCGGGCCAGGCCCTTGATCGAGAAGTCGTGACTGCTGGCGAGCGTGCTCAGTGCCTGCGACAGACTCTCGGCATGCAGCGCGGGCGCGGCCGTCAGCCAGACGATCGCGACGAGCAGGCGACTGGCCGGGCGACTGGCCGGGCGGGCGCCAGGGGCCGCGCGCATGCCACGCCACAGGCCGGACACCAGCAGGCGGAGTCCGGTGAAGACGCGACCGGTCGCGGCGAGGCGTGCTTTCATGGGCGTGTCGCGGGCAGGATCGACGATGCGCCCCAGTATAGAGCCTTTCGTCGAACCGGGCCTGCCGTCGGCGGTGTGCGACCCGCGTATCGCCGGTCCTGGGGCCGCAGCGACGATGGTCAGGTCTCAGGCCGGCGACTGCTTGAGACGATCGGCCGCACCGCGGATCTCCCGCCGCTCGGCGTCGCTCTTGCGATCCAGGTTCTTGAACTGGAAGCTCATGCGCGGGTTGTTGCGCAGCCGGTTGCGATTGCGCGAGAGAAAATCCCAGTACAGGGTGGTCAGCGGGCAGGCGCGATCCCCCGTCGCCTGCTTCGGGTCGAAACGACAGCCGGCGCAGTAATCGCTCATCCGGTTCACGTAGTTGCCCGAGGCGCAGTAGGGCTTGCTGCCGACCAGGCCGCCGTCGGCGTATTGACTCATTCCCAGCACGTTCGGCAACGACACCCAGTCGATGGCATCGGCGTACATGGCCATGTGCCACTCGTGCAGCTGGTAGGGATTGACGCCGAGCAGCAACGCGTACTGACCGAGCACCATGAGACGCTGGATGTGATGCGCGTAGGCGTGCTCGAGCACCGTGCGCATGCTGTCGCGCACGCAGGCCATGTCGGTCTCGCCACTCCAGAACGCCTCGGGCACGCTGGCCTGCGCGTCCAGCGCATTGGATCCGGCGTAGCCCGGCATCTCCCGCCAATACACGCCGCGCACGTACTCGCGCCAGCCGAGTATCTGGCGGACGAAGCCCTCGACCGACTCGATGGGTGCGGCATTCTCCTGCCAGGCGTGCTCCGCCGCGCGCAGCGCGGTGCGCGGGTCGAGCAGATGCAGGTTCAACACCGTGGACAGCCGTGAGTGGTACAGCAGGCCGTGGCCACGCGCCATCGCATCCTGATACGGGCCGAAGGCGCTCAAGCGGTTGTGTATGAAATCGTCGAGGGCCGCCTGTGCCTGGGTCTGATCCACGGCCAGGTCGAAGCCGCGGGTCGAGCCTGGATGTCCCGGAAAGCGCTGCTCGACCATGCGCATGACCGACTTCGTGATCGTGTCGGGTGGGAAGGATCGCGGCGGTGGAATCGCGCCAGGCCCTTCCGATCCGAAGGGCTTGCGATTGCTGGCGTCGAAGTTCCAGCGACCACCTTGCGGGTTCCTGCCGTCCATCAGCACGCCGGTCTCTCGCCGCATCATGCGGTAGAAATATTCCATCAACAGCCCGCGGTGGGCATCGGCGTGCGCATCGAAGCGCTGTGGCTCGCAGATGAAGTGCCGGTCCGGCAGCACCTCGAGCTCGAGCCCGGCGGCCCGCGCGCCCTTGCGCAGCAGGCTCAGCACCCGGGTGTCGCCCGGCATCGTCACCCGCAGGGATGCCGGCGCGAGCTGCTCGAGGACGTGTCGCAGATACGTGGCGAAATCGGCTCGGCCATCGGCATGCGCATCGGTCTGCTCGATCTCGTGGTAGTGAACGGTCAGACCCCGGTCCCGCAGCCGCGCGGCGAAATGGCGCATGGCGGAGAAGAACAGCACCAGACGCTGCTTGTGCTGCGGCACATAGCTGGCCTCGTCGGCCAGCTCCATCATCAGCACCGCGTCGTGCTCCGGGTCCAGACGCGCAAGCGCAGCGGCGTCGGGATCGAGTTGATCGCCGAGAACGATCGTCAGCTTGCCACCTGCCATGCGCCTGTTTCCCGGATAGGTGTGGTCACGCCGGGCCGATACGTGGCTGGTGGCGGACGGATCCTCGCACGGCGCCGGGCGCGCGTGCTCAGGCCTGCCAGGGCAGCTGAGCGCGGCCGAGGATCCGCTCGGCCCTTTGCAGATCGCCCTCGAGCTGGGTGATTCGAGTGCTCAGATCCGGCTCGTCAGCGCTGCTCTGCTCGCGCAGCTTCGCCAGCGATTCGCGATTGAAGGCAAGACCCGCGCGTGATCCCTTCTGATAGTTGAGGGCCACCGACTGGGCGAGCATGTTCAGCGCTTCCTGCGCCTGCCCGGCCGTCAGCAGCAGCTCGGTATAGGCGGCGCAGGTGCGTGCCAGCCCGGTCGCATCACCCAGACGCTGCTGCAGCTGGGCCGCGCGACCCAGGTAGGCCGAGGCCGCCTGCAGATTCTCACGCTTGAGCTCGAGCCGGGCGATGGTCTCCCAGATGCGCGCCCGCTCACGCGGCCGGTTCAGACGCGCCAGGGTCTGCTGTGCGCTCTGCGCATGGCCGAGCGCCATCTCCAGCGCTTCGCGCTCGTGACCCGGGCGGGTCTGCGCGTGCAGGGGCAGGCGGGCCAGCAGATGCTCGGTCCGGGCCAGCGCCAGCTGCCATTGCTGGCGTTGCCGATCGGGCTCGCCGGCCGCGTCCGACGCGCCGTCCGTGCCGCTCAGATGGGCGAAAATCTCGTGTGCGCGATTGAGCAGATGCACGGCCTGGACCGGGTCACCCAGGCGCAGATTCACCGCCGCCTGATCGTTGAGCAGGTGCGCCGCGGCAACGCTGTCGCCACGCTCCAGCAAGGCCCTGGACGCGGCGACCAGCAGCTCCAGCGCGTTCTGCAGCGGATCGCGGTCGCCGAAATCATAGGCGATGCCGGCATAGAGACTGGCGAGCTCGACGATCAGCGCGGATGGCGCGCTCTCCGGTAGCAGCTGGCGCGCGGCCTCTATGGCCTCGAGCGCATCGGACAGCGTGTCGACGCTGCCCGTCTGCTCACTGCCACCGCCGCGCGGCTGGTCGCCGGCTTGCAGGCCGGCCGCCAGCCAACGTTGCCGCGCCCGGGTCATATAGGCCCGGGCCTGAAGCTGGCTGCGTAGCGCCGGACTGCGGATCTGGCTCGCGGCCTGCGCGGCTTGGCGCAGCAGCGCGTCGCTGGCCCGCGCATCACCCAGCTCCAGCTTCTCACTGGCCGCGTCCAGGAACGCGTTCGCCGCCGCGTCCGGCTGGCCGGCGGCGAGCAGATGATGACCGGCACGCGCGGCATCGCCGCGGGCCTCGTCCGACCTCGCGGGCTGTTCGGCAGCAGTGGGTCGGGCCGGCGCCGCGCGCGGTGGTGTGTCGCCTGCCGGGCGGTCGGCTGACTGGCCGATCCCGGTGCCGAACCCGCTGGCGAGCCCCCTGCCGGCCGCCGTGTGGCCGGCCGCCGTGTGGCCGGCCGCGCTCGCCGGGGCTTGGTCGTCCGGCACGGGCGGCGAGTCCGGACCTGAGAAGCGCTCCGCGTAATGCGCCAGGCGTGATACGTCGCTTTCGTCCTCCGGCGCGGGCGGTGCGACCATTGTCGGTGCGGTTGCTGCTACCGCGGCCGCCGCGGACCTCGAATCAGATTCCGGCGTCTGCGCTGCTGCTGCGGACACGAGCCGCGCAAGCTCCGTGTGCCAGGCGGCGAGCAGCGAGGGCAGGGTCGAGGCGCGCAGGCGGTCGACCAGATTCACAGGCAGGGTGAACAGACCGTCGCCGCCGTCACCGATGGGGGCGCCATGGTCAGCCGCGTCCTGCAGACGCTCCAGCACCTCGGTGCCGGTCAGGCCCAGCAGGCGCGCGAGCAGGTCGGCCTCGAAGCGTGGCCCGATGGCCGCCGCGGCGCGCAGCACACGCAAGGCCGATGCCCCGGCGGCATCCAGCGACCAGACCGCCGCCGTCTCGGCCGGGCCAGTGCCGGCACTGCGTGTGTCAAGGCCCCGGTCGATGCCCCGGTCG
>JAGRHX010000729.1 GCA_020444775.1 Gammaproteobacteria bacterium | reverse complement strand
CGGCGGCGCCACGCCCATCACGCCGAAGAACGGCGCCAGCTCCAGCTCCGTGCCCCACGGCAGGCTGCAGGTGCGACGCGCGCGGTCCACCGGAATATGCATGATCGTGGTCTCGTGGAAGTCCTCTGGTAGGGTGCCGGCCAGCGGACGGATGGCGTTGTATCCCCAATCCGCGCCGGGCTCCACCGACTCGATACGCACTTCCAGCATGTCACCGGGTCGCGCACCCGCAATCTCCACCGGGCCGGTGAGGATGTGACCAACCATGCGCGCCCCGGCCTGGGCATCGATGATCGCCTTCAATGCATCGGGGACGACCAGATCGCTGTCCGGCCCCGGTAGCACCTCGGGCCGCCCCGAGACACATTCGATGGACACCGTGTCACCCGAGGTCACCGTCAATACCGGTGGAATACGCGCGTCGAAGACGCCGACCCGAACCGTCTCTGGCGTCGCTCTCAACTCGTGATGGGACATGCTCGCTCTCCAGCGCTGACTGTGTGAAGGCACCCTGCCCGGTTCCAGGATGAACATGTGCAGGGGAGCTCGAAAGGCCAGACGGTCGGCCGCGAATGGCGTCACGCACGCGCACCTATGCCATCGATCGGCCGGCAACTCAAGCGCTCCCGCCAAGCGCCCGCGCAACAGGTCGCAGAATCCAGGTCAGGTGCGCGCGCGCACCTCGGTGCCGTCATCGATACGATCGCTGGGATACACGATGACCTGCTCGTCGAGCCGCAGGCCACCGCGTATCTCGCTGACCAGCCCGTCCTGCCGCCCCGGCTCGACGATGCGCAGCCGCGCCCGTCCTCGCTCGACCACGAATACCGCCCAATCCTCGCCCTGTCTGAACAGCGCGGACAATGGCACCTGCAGCACCGAATCGGTCGACCAGAGGACGATGGCCGGCTCGACCCTGTACCCATGTCCGAGTCGCGACCAGCGCTCTGGCGGGTCGGTCAGTTCGATGATCACGTTGACCCTCTGCTCCTCGATGCCGAGCGCCGAGACCTTGGTGAAGCCATAGGGCTCGACCCGTGTGACACGTCCCCGCAGGGTACCCTCACCGCCCCAGCCGGCCATGCTCACCGCCTGCCCGGCCTGCACCCGCACCGCGTCGGCGGAAAGCACGTCGACCACGATCTCGAGGTCGTGCGGATCACCGATCTCGATCAGCGGTTCGCCGGCCTGGACCACGGCTTCACTCTCTTGAACCACCCGCAGCACCCGGCCCGTGACCGGTGCCTCCACGCTCACACAATCACATTCCAGACGCTGACCGCGCGCCACGCTGGTCGACAGCAGCGCCGCCTGCGCCTGCTGCAGCTCGGCATCGCGGACCTGCAGACCGGCCCGTGCCTCGTCGACCGCGGCGGCGCTGGTGCGCGCCCGGCGTCGGGCCTCGTCGAGCAGCGTCTGGGAGATGTTGTCACGTAGAGCCAAGGCCTCGCTGCGCTGCAATTCGGCGTTGGCGAACTCCAGCTCGGCGCGACTGCGGGCGAGCTCGGCCACGGCCAGCTCCCGATTGGCCTGCGCCGTGCGCAGCCTTGCCTGCATCTCTGCCTGCGAACGGACATCCAGGAAGGCCGGATCGCCCGGCTCAATACGCGCGACCTCGGTCTGACCGGCCTGCACCGGATCGCCGGCGTGCAGGTCTATACGCCGCATCAGGCCGCTGACCGGCGCCGCCACGACGAAAACCTCGCGCACCCGGGTACGCCCTTCGGCCTGCACCGTGACCTGCATCGGACCACGCCGCACCACCTGCATGTCGACCAGCACCGGCCGCTCGCTGAACAGGTTGTACAGCACCACCACCGCCAACACCAGCAACGGCAACCAGAACAACAGTCTTCGCCATGCGCTCGAGCTCATGCCTCACTCCCGGGTCTTGAGCACCGCGATCAGATCCAGTCTATCGAGTCGACGCCGTACCAACAGGGCCGACCCGGTGGTCGCCAACAGTGCCACCAGGATGGACCAGCCATAAGTTGCGGCCTCGATGTGCACCGGCACCCGATACAGCTCGGTGGCGAAGCCATCCACCATCAGCCGTGCCAGCAGATAACCGCTGGCGGCACCGAGTGGCATCGCAAGCAGCGTGAGCAGCGCTACCTCGCCGAGCAGGATGTAGCTGATCTCAGCGCGTGAGAAGCCTATCACCCGCAACGTAGCCAGCTCACGACCGCGTTCCGACAGAGCGATGCGAGCCGCGTTGTAGGTCACGCCGATGGCCAGCACGCAGGCAAAGGCGACGAAGAACGCGGTATAGATGTAGATGGTCCTGGCCAGCGTCTCGTAGAACTTGCGCACCGCCAGCTCACGAATGCTCACCGAGACCACTGACGGCAATTGCTTGAGAGCTCGGTACAGCGCGCTCATGGCATTGGCGTCGACCCGCAGATGCAGCGCGTTGACCCGTGCCGATTCGCCCATCAGCCGGTCCAGCGCGGCGAGCCGCATGTACACCGGCGTACCGATATAGGTCTCGAAGACACGCACCACGGGTACCTGCACACGCGCCCTGCGGCCCTCCAGAAACTGCACCTCGACCCGATCGCCCACCGCAACCTCGAGCCTGGCAGCCAGCATGCTCGACATCACCAGGCCGTCCGGTGGCAGTTCGATGGCGCGCTCACTGGCATCCCCACCCTGCACATCGTAGACCTTGAATAGCTGCTGGCGTGCGCCCAGTCCCTGGATCGGCTCACGCTTGCCGTGGTGACCGTTGCGCAGCCGTGCGGCCACAGTTCGCATCGGCTCGACACTCATCACACCGGGCAGGCGGGCCGCGGCCTGGATCACGCTGGCCGACAGGGCCTGGTCGAATCCGATGGTCACGTCCTGACTTTGAGCACGCTTGAAGTACACCTCGACCAGGTGGTCTATGGCGTCCAACCATTGCAGCGACAACACCAGCACCGCCACCGACATGGCAATACCCGCACTGGTCAACAACGAACGCAATGGCCAGCGACCAATCTGCCGCAGGATGATCCGGGTCGGCTGATCCAGGGCCCGTACCACCCGCCAGGCAGCCAGCCTGCTACGCTCGAAGCGCGCCGGTGCCGGCGCGCGCATCGCCTCGGCAGGCGGCAGCCGCACGGCCCGCCGCACCGCGCCGAGAGTGCCGAGCAACGCGGCGAGCAGGCTCACCAGTGAGGCCACCGCGAAGGAACGAGGCCCGGGGCTATAGACCAGGAATGGAAAACGGAAGAACTCGGTGTAGGCGTTGGTGTTGTAGTGCCCGAGCAGATAGCCGAGCAGCGAACCAATGACGCAGCCAAGCAGGGCAATACCCAGCACCAGCTTCACGTAGTGCAGACCAATGCTCAGGTTGCCGTAGCCGAACGCCTTGAGCAGACCGATCTCGCTGCGCTCCACCGCCACCAGCCGAGCGAGAACCATATTGGCCAGGAACGCCGCGACCGCCAGGAAGATCATCGGCAGGATGGTGGAGACGGCCGCCAGCTGTTCGAGCTCGTTCATCAGGAACCAGTTCGAGGTCTGCTCACTGCGGTCGAAGGCGCCGACCCCACCATACGACGCGAGCAGCAAGTCCATGCGGTCAACCAAGGCACGGACATCGGTGCCCCGCATGACCCGAACGCATATGTCGTTGAATGCGCCGTCCAGATCCCAGGCGGCCTGCAGTGCCTCATGCCCCATCCAAAGGACCCCGTAGCGGGCCTCGTCCGGCATCAATGCACCGGGCGCGATGAGATACACGAACTCGGGAGACAACGCGACGCCAACCACCGAAAGCACTCTCCAGCGGCCGTTGACGATGGCCCGCAAGCTGTCACCGGGGTGTAGACCATGGGCCTCGGCGAATGGCTCGCCCAGCACCACCTCGTCCGGAGCATCGGCAGACGGCAAGCGACCCTCACGCAGCGCCAGTCGATTCAGCGCGGCCGGATGGTCAGTTGGAATCGATACCAGCTGGCCCATCAGCGGCTCGTCGAAGCCCCTCACATCGAGCACAGCGGTCTTCACGACCCGCGTCTGCACGGACTGCACGCCCGGCAATCGTGCGATCTGCCCAGCCAGGCCCTCCGGTGCGCGTCGTACCTGGGCAAATACATGGGCGAACCGATACCGCTCGTAGTAGGCCTCGGCGGTCTGCTCGAGCGCCTCGAGCGCGGTCAATGACATGACCATCACGCCGACGCCCGAAGCGATCACCAGCGCCACGGCCAGCACCTGGCCACGCAGACGCCACAGATCGCGCAGCAGCTTGCGGTTCAACGGATGCATACGATCCGTCCCCTCCGTGTCCGTGCGGACAGCCTGCCGGCGACTCGCCGTTCGCTGCGCGCCGGCCGGCCCACGCGCCGCGGGCTCACCAGTCCAGGCTGCGTGCTGGCCGTCGCTGCCGATTGCGACGTTGCTCGACGATGCGGCCGTCGGCCAGACTCACCACCCGATCGGCCATGTCCGCGACCACCGCGTTGTGGGTGATCACCACCGTGGTGGTGCCGAGCTGGTCGTGGATGGTCTCGATGGCTTCCAGCACCACAATCCCGGTGTGACTGTCCAATGCCCCGGTCGGCTCGTCACACAACAACACCGCGGGTCGCTTGGCAATGGCCCGCGCGATCGCCACACGTTGTTGCTCGCCGCCCGAGAGCTGCGCGGGGAAATGATCGACTCTCGCCTGCAGCCCGACCATGGCCAGCGCGTCGCGCGCCGGCATGGGATCACGTGCGATCTCGGTGACCAGCTCGACGTTCTCCAGCGCGGTCAGGCTCGGAATGAGGTTGTAGAACTGGAA
>JAGRHX010000728.1 GCA_020444775.1 Gammaproteobacteria bacterium | reverse complement strand
CGAGCGGGTCGAGGCCATCTACGCGCACCAGGGACTGAGCCGGGTCGAGGACCGGGACAGCCTGCTCGCCAGCGACGTGTTCTCCAGCCAGAGCTGGCAGGCCTTCGGTCTGAGTCGTCGCGAGCTGATGGCCGCCGGCGCTGCCTCTGGCGCGGTTGCCGGCGGTGGCGTGGACCTCGCGCTGGGCGGTGCCTCGATGTTGCTGGGGGCGGGACTGGGCGCCGTCATCGGCGGCGCGGGCGCGCTGTTTGGCGCACGCCGTCTGGCCCGCGTACAGGTGCTCGGCACCCCGCTGGCCGGACGCCGGCTGACCGTGGGACCGATCCGCGACCCCGGATTCGCCTGGGTGGTGCTCGGCCGCGCCTGCCTGCACCAGCGCCTGGTCAGCGAACGCAATCACGCCCGACGCGGCGCGCTGATCGTCGATTACGCGCACAGCCAGACCAGCTGGCCGCCGCAACAACGCCGTGCGCTGGAGCGTGCGATCGCCCCGCTACGCGATCCGTCCGGGCCGAATGCCGAGCAGCGACAGGCGCTCATCGAGGCCATAGAGCCGGCGTTGGCGCCCTGAGAGCCGGCCGCCACGCGGCGACCCCCAATGTCCCCCAGCGGTCCCCAACGTCCTCACGAGTGCCGTCTTCAAGCCATCTCCTGGTGAGCCTCTGGCCGTGCTACGGCCCTCGCCGTGCCGTCACGCGACCGGCAAATCCATGCCGCCTGCTGTTCGAGGGAATGTCGATGGGAAGAAATCCGCCGGTCAGTTGTTCTTGCCTTGTGGACAATGCGCGCCGGCTGGGCGGGCATTGACAACCATGCCTTGAGCCAGATGCGAGGGCTTTGCGGTCGCGTAGTCTTTGCCGGCCGTGATGCGGGCAGTCCGGGGGTCCGGGCGCAGTCCAGGGGAAGCAATAATGGGAGTCGCTTCGAGCATGCAACGAACAATCGGGACCGTGACCGGCACGGCGGATACGAAGCGGCCGACCGGACTGCTGTTGAACGTGGTGCATCGAGACGGGGACGGCGCGCTGTCCTGGTTCGAACGTCTGCGCACCTGGCTGCCGGGCGGCGGCCATCGCTGGTCCGGGACGGCCGATGCGCCGTTCCGCCTGAAGCGCTGGTTCCTGGTGCTCTGCCTGCTGAGCGTCGGTCTGATCTCTATTCTCTCGGCGCTGCTGCTCGAGCGCTTCCTCGCCAGCCATCTGCTCGAGCGCGAGGCCCAGGTCAGTCAGGCCTTCATCCAGAGCATGTCCAAGGTCAACGACCCGGCACCGTACTTCCTCGGACGGGCTGACGCCGAGTCGAAGCGTCAGCTGGAGGAATTCCTGGAACACATCACCCGCATGCCCGACGTCCTCCAAGCCAACGCCTACGCCGCCAACCGCGAGGTGGTTTGGTCCAGCAATGCGCCCTTGATAGGCCAGCGCTTCACTGACAACGACGAGCTGGACCGGGCGCTGGCGGGCCAACTCGTCTATGCGCTGGAAGCCGATGAAATTCACGAGCAGGACGTCGACCCGGAGGCGGTCAAGACTGAACGGTACCTGCTCGAACCTCGAGGATCGATGTTCGTCGAGAGCTATATCCCCATCTGGAACCTGGAGGAGACCCGGGTGGTGGGCGCCATCGAGCTGTACCGTGAACCGATCGCGCTGTTCGAGAGTCTGCAGCAGGGTCGTGTGCTCATCTGGTCGGTGGCTGCCGGGTCGGCGCTGGTGCTTTTCGCGGCGCTGTATTGGCTGATGCACCGTGCCGATGCGCTGATCCGACGCCAGCAGCGACGCCTGGTGGACATCGAGACCACCGCGGTGGTCGGTGAGATGTCATCGGCGGTGGCGCACAGCATCCGTAATCCGCTCGCTGCGATCCGGACGAGTGCCGAACTTGCGCTGGAGGCGGACTCCGCGGAGCTGGCACGGGAGTCGTGCCGTGACATCGTCGCCGAGGTGGACCGCCTGAGCCAGTGGGTGCGTGAGATGCTGATCTTCTCGCGGGCCCGACCGGAGACCGCCGAGCCGCTGGACCTGCGGGACCTGCTGCGGGCCCGCCTGGACGACTTCGCCCGGGCCATCGAGCGTCAGTCGGTACGCCTCGATCTGGTGCCGGCCCTGGCGGTCGGCGCGGACCAGAGCGGGGTGTTGCCGGCCCGGGTCATTGCCGACGGGCTGTTGCTGAGCCAGGCGTTCAACAGCCTCATTGCCAACGCCCTGGAGGTGATGCCGGCCGGTGGCACCCTCGAGGTGCAGCTGGAGGTGGACCGCGCGCGTCGCCTGGTGCACGTCGCGGTGTGTGACTCCGGGCCGGGGCTCAGTCCGGAGGTCGCCGCCAGCGTCTTCAAACCCTTCTTCACCAGCAAGCGAAACGGTCTGGGCTTGGGGCTGTCACTGGCCAAACGCATCATCGAAGGTCACGGTGGCACATTGCTGCTGAGCAATCGCCAGCAGGGTGGCGCGTGCGCGCGGGTGCAGCTGCCGCTGGCCGTCGAGGCGCCGTGATGTTCGCCTGCGTGCTGGTCGTCGACGACGAGCCGACGATCGCCTCGAACGTCTGCAAGTATCTGCGTCGCCTGGGCTGCGAGGCGCATACGGCACACAGTGCGAGTGAGGCGCTGAACCGCTTCGAGGCAATCCGCCCGGAGCTGGTGCTGCTCGACTTCTGGCTGCCCGATGGCGATGGTCTGGAGCTGCTACAGACCCTGCTTGGCCGGGATCCCGCGGTCAATGTCATCATGGTGTCGGGTCAGGACCGGATCGAGACGGCGGTGCAGGCGCTCAAGAGCGGCGCCCGCGACTATCTGACCAAACCGCTGTCGCTGGCACAGCTGAAGCTGAGCATGGAGCGGCTCGCAGCTCAGGAGCGGCTGCAGGCGCGTGAGAGTTTCCGCAACCGGCAGCTCGCCGCCGACAATGCGATCGCCGCCTTGCAGGGTGAATCCGAGCCGATGCGCGCGTTGCGCGCGGCCGTTTCCCGGATCGTCAAGAGCGTGCCGGGGCTGAGCAGTGGCGAGCAGCCTAGCGTGTTGATCAGCGGTGAGACCGGTACCGGCAAGGGGCTGATCGCGCGGGCCCTGCACTTTGGCGAGGCTGGCAACGCGGCGCCCTTCATAGAGCTCAACTGCGCGGCCATTCCCTCGCAATTGCTCGAGTCGGAGCTGTTCGGTCACGAGCGGGGCGC
>JAGRHX010000727.1 GCA_020444775.1 Gammaproteobacteria bacterium | reverse complement strand
TACTACAAGACCTTCATGTGGCCGCAGCGCGGCTGGATGCTGTACGAGCGGCTGATCCGGCGCGCCGCCGGACTCGGCCGGGCCCCCGAGCTTGCCGACCCGGATCGCTACGAGAAGACCCACCGGCACGTCGACGTGCTGGTGGTGGGCGCCGGCCCGGCCGGGCTCAGCGCCGCGCTGGCGGCGGGCCGCGCGGGTGCCGAGGTGCTGCTGGTGGACGAGCAGTGCGAGCCGGGTGGCTGGCTGCTGGTCGACGACCAGAGCCGCATCCCCGCGTTGGGGGCCGGCTGGCTGGATCAGACGCTGCGCACGCTGTCGGCGATGGACAACGTCCAGATGCTGACGCGGACCACGGCCTGCGCGCTGTATGACCACAACTACCTGACCCTGCTCGAGAGCTGCAGCGACCATCTGCCACCGACCGAGCGTGCAGGCCGGATACGCCAACGCTTGTGGAAGGTGCGGACCGCCCAGCTGGTGCTGGCCACCGGCGCGCACGAGCGGCCCCTGGTGTTCGACGACAACGACCGTCCCGGGGTGATGCTGGCCAGCGCCGCGGCCTGCTATGCGCGACGCTACGCGGTGCTGGCCGGGCAACGCGTCGTGCTGGCCTGCAACAACAATCTGGCCTACGCCAGCGCCGCGCTGCTGGCGGCGGCCGGCGCCGAGTTGACCCTGCTCGACGCACGCGCCGAACCGCCGCGCGATCGTCTGCGCGACGCGCGTGCAGCCGGCATCCGGGTGCTGAGCGGTAGCAGCGTGGAACGGGTCCTGGGTCGCACCCGGGTACGCGGCGCACGGATCGGCTCGCTGACCGGTCGAGGTCGCCACGAGGGTCTGGACTGCGATCTGGTGTTGATGTCCGGTGGCTTCAATCCGGTGCTGCATCTGTACGCGCACGCCGGTGGCAAGCTGTTGCACGATGCGAAGCTGCACGGTTTCATGGCCGACCCACGCGATCCGGATCGAGGCTTGCAACTGGTCGGTGCCGCGGCCGGTCATTTCGATTACGAACACCTGCTGCGCGATGCCGAGCAGGTTGGACGCGCGGCGGCCCGGGCGGCGACCGGGCAGAGCGGGATCAGCGTCTTCACGCCGTCCGGTTTTGTTTCGAGCCGCGACGCGGGCGGGCGTCCTGAGGCTTCTTCAGCGACAACCCATGCCGACCGGCCAGCACCTGCACCGGACTCGACGCTGGGTCTGGAGCCGCTCTGGCAGGGTCCGGGGACGCGCTTTGGCAAGCGTCGCTTCGTCGACTACCAGAACGACGTGACGGCCGCGGACCTGAGACTCGCGGCCCGCGAGGGCTATCTGTCCATCGAGCACGCCAAGCGCTACACCACCGCCGGCATGGGTACCGACCAGGGCAAGACCGGCAACGTCAACGCCCTGGCCCTGCTCGGTCAGGCGAGCGGCCGGACGCCGGCGGCGGTCGGGACCACGACCTTCAGACCGCCCTACACGCCGCTCAGCTTCGGCGCGCTGGCCGGCCGCGACATCGGCGAGCTGTCGGACCCGGCACGCTTGACCCCCATGCACGATTGGCACGTGCAGGCCGGCGCCCGCTTCGAGGACGTCGGTCAGTGGAAGCGTCCCTGGTACTACCCGCGTCGAATCGGCTCACGCGAGGAATCGATGCACGAGGCGGTCAACCGCGAATGCCTGGCGGTGCGCCACGGCGTGGGCATCCTCGATGCCAGCACCCTGGGCCGTATCGAGCTGCACGGACCGGACACCCCCGAGCTCTTGAACCGGGTGTACTGCAACGGCTTTCGCACGCTGACGCCGGGTCGTTGCCGCTACGGTCTGATGTGCCGCGAGGACGGCATGGTCTTCGATGACGGTGTCACCGCGCGACTCGACGAACGACGCTGGCTGATGCACACCACCACCGGCAACGCCGCCCGGGTGCTCGCCTGGTTGGAGGAATGGCTGCAAACCGAATGGCCGCAGCTACAGGTGTACTGCACCTCCGTCAGCGAGCAGTGGGCCACCGCGTCCCTGTCCGGACCCCTTGCCCGCGAGCTGCTCATCCGGGTCGGCACCGATATCGATCTGTCCCCAACGGCGTTTCCGTTCATGAGCTGCAGGACGGGCACGCTGGCAGGTCTGGACGCACGCGTGCTGCGTGTCTCCTTCACCGGCGAGCTGTGCTACGAGATCAACGTGGCGGCTCATCAGGGCACAACGCTCTGGCAGACCCTGATGGATGCCGGCCAGCCATTCGGGATCACGCCGTTCGGCACCGAAACCATGCACGTGCTGCGTGCCGAGAAGGGCTTCATCATTGCCGGCCAGGATACCGATGGCACCGTCACCCCGATCGATCTGGGGCTCGGCAACATGGTCAGTCCGCACAAGGATTTTCTCGGCAAGCGTTCGCTGCAACGCCCGCACACCCGACGCGCCGACCGCAAGCAGCTCGTCGGCCTGCTGACCGAGGACCCGCGCGAGCGCCTGCCGGAAGGGGCCCAGCTGGTGCAACGCCTCGGCACACCGCCGCTGGACATGCACGGTCACGTCACCTCCAGCTACTGGAGCGCGACCCTCGGCCGCAGCATCGCCCTGGGACTGGTTCGCGGTGGTCATGGCCGGCTCGGCGAGCGTCTGCTCGCACCGACCGAAACCGGCGTGATCGCCGCGCGTATCGCACCGATCTGTTTCTACGATCCGCAAGGAGAACGCATGCGTGGCTGAAGGGGTACCGGCAAGCGCGCACGTCGACGGCGATTCGACGTGCATCAGGGTGGGCGGGATCGATCCGGCGCTGCTCGTCAGCGTGCGGACCGCACCACTGCAGTTGAATCTACGCGGCGACATCGATGATCCGCGTTTCGTCGACGCGGTGCGTCGAGCCCTGCACTGCGAGCCCCCACGCGAACCGAACACGGTGCGCTGGGCCGAGGCCACGCAGCGCCGCTGTCGGCTGCTGTGGCTGGGCCCGGACGAATGGCTGGTGGTATCGAGCCCGGCCAACGATCATTCGCCGCTGCTTCGACTCGAAGAGAATCTGGCCTCGCTACACCACTCACTGTGCGACGTGAGCCAGGCTCGTGCGGTCATCTCGGTGTGTGGCCCGCTGGCGCTCGAGGTGCTGGCCAAGGGCAGCAGTCTGGATCTGCGTCCCGGCCGCTTTGCCCTGGACTGCTGCGCGCAGTCGACCCTGGCGCGGGCGCAGATGCTGCTGCACCGGCTGCCACACGACCCCACGTGCCCCTGTTGGCGCGACGACGACATCGCCCGGCCACGGCATTTCGAGATCTACGTTGCCCGCAGCTATCTACGCTATGTGTTGCGCTGGCTGGATGATGCCAGCTTCGAGTATCGAGCAGCATCGATGCCATGAGCCGTCTGTCGCTGCTGGTGTTGCTGATCGGTTTCGGCGCGCTGCTGCTCAACAGCGGCTCACGTTTCGCGATCGGCGTGCTGCTCAAGCCCATGGCCGAGGACATGAGCTGGAGTCGCAGCGCGGTATCCTCGGCCGTTGGCCTGTTCATGCTGGTCACCGCCCTCGGTCTGCCGCTGGTCGGGCGCATGGTCGATCGGCTCGGAGCGCTACCGATCCTGGCCGTGGGCGCGGCGCTCTCGGCCCTCGGTATCGCCACCACCTCACTGGTGCAGACTCCGCTGCAGGCCACCTTGACCTACGGCCTGCTGTTCGCGCTCGGCTCGGCCTGCACCTCGATCACACCGGTCGGTGTGATGGTCACCACGCGCTTTCCACAACGCACAGGATTCGCCAACAGTGTCGCCATCTCCGGCATGGGGGTCGGACAGCTCCTGATCATCGCCGTGCTGGCCAACGCGCTGGATGAGTCCGGCTGGCGCGAGGCCTTTTTGTGGCTGGGTCTGTGCAACCTGCTGCTGTTGCCACTGGTGGCCCTGGCCGCGCCACGTGTGGCAGTGACGGCACCGACGCGTGCCGACCCCCTCGCGGGTGGCGAGGCGGTGCGGAGCGATCGGGACGGGGCGTTGAGCTGGCGCCGGCTCAGCGGCCGTCGCAGCCTGTTGTTGTTCGCGCTGTATGGGATCTGTGGCTTCCAGGATTTCTTCGTCGCCACGCACGTGGTCGCGCACGCCACCGACCAGGGCATCGACAACGCCTTTGCCGGCAACCTGCTGGCCACGATGGGGCTGTTCGGTCTGGTCGGCGTGCTGCTCACCGGTGGTCTTACGGACCGCAGCGGTCCGTTGCTACCCACCGGCCTGTGCTTCGCGCTGCGGGCGCTGCTGTTCATGCTGATCCTGCTCAGCGACAGCACGACCGCGATCAGCGTGTTCGCGCTGCTGTACGGCGCGACCTTCTGGGTCACGGCACCATTGACCGTGATCTTCGTGCGTCAGATCTTCGGTCTGCAGGGTCTGGGCACGCTGACCGGCCTGGTGACCATGGTGCATCACGTCGCCGGCGGTCTGGGGGCCTGGTTCGGCGCCCGGGTCTTCGACAGCAGCGGCGACTACCGCCTGGCCTTCATCGTCATGCTGGTCTTGTCACTGCTCGCACTGCTGATGGTGCTGGCCAGCCGGCAAGGCGGGCAGGCGTAGCGACCGGGCGCAAACCGGCAACCCTCACCCACGCCAGCAGGGCTTGGACGCCTCGTGCAAGGCGTCCGCGCGGCTGATACCGATATCCGACAGCATCCGCTCGTCCAGACGAGCCAGCGCCCGTCGCTGCCGGGCCCGTTCGAGCACGACGAACGACCACTGCTCCAGGCCCAGCAGCCACCTCGCCACGGCCCGAAGCGCTCGCAACGGACGCAGCGGATGGTGCACGACACGGCGGGCCAGGGCCGCCGCGGCGCAGTCAGCCCCAGGGTCGAAACCTTGGCTGTGCCGTCGTAGCAGACGCGGCGCGTGACGATTGAAGGTATGCATCTGCCAGATCCTTCCAACAAGGGTAATGTGGCCGGAAAGTGAACGGCCTCGACCGGCGGCGGGCGCATTCGAGACCCGAAGTCAGGGCTCGCATTGCAGCCGATGTGCTGCTTGGATAACAGATACAGAATCAGGGAAACTCGGCCAGTACAGGCGGATCCGACGGGCGCGGTGACCTTACATCGCCGGTCCGCCCGCTGGTGTCGCGACAACGCCGGGATGCGGCGCTCACGACTCCCCTACGCCACGTAGAGCTCACGACAACCCGCAAGAAAGGACGACACGTTCCCGGGTATTGCGCACATGCACGAAGGAGACCCACCGACCCTGCCGCATCTGCACAGCGAGCCGCGACTGTTGCGTCAGCTGCTCGACCGTCTGCCGGTGCTGGTCAGCTACATCGACCGTGACCTGCGTTACGGCTACAGCAACGCAGGTCACGCGCGTCTGCATGGACACGCGCCGGCTGACATGCAGGGCAGACCGGTGCGCGAGATCGCGGGTGAGCGCGCCTTCGAGCAGATCCTGCCGCATCTGCGAGCCGCGCTCGCCGGCGAGGAGCTGGACATACGCATCGATCTGGATCTGGCCGGCGGTGGCACGCGACGTCTGGGCATCAACTACCTGCCGGTGCTGGACGATGACGGCCGGGTGCAGGGTGTGTTCGCGCTGGTCGAAGACCTGACCTCGTTACGCGCGGCGCAACGTCAGGTCGTCGACCAGGCGATGGCGAGACAACAGGTGGCCAGTCATGCGCGCGAGCTCGCGCTGGTCGCGGACACCTTGCCGGAGCTGGTCGCTCATCTGGATACCGATGGCCGGCTGCTGTACGCGAATCGCCAGAGCAGACGCTGGCTCGGCGCCGATCCCGAGCAGCTGCTGGGCGCTGATCTGGACAGCGTTCCCCACCCGCAGGTGCTGCGGCGAGCGCTCACCATCGCCGACGGACTGGACCGGCCGATCCAGCACCACGAGCTGGTGGAGGACCAGCGTCTGGCCGACGGAAGCACCATTCACTACGAGGCCGACTACATCGTCGACGCTTCGGCGGACGCAACCGCTACGGGAGACGCCGCCGGTGGTCCGAACACGGGGCACGCGCAGACCTCACCCGTCCGACTGCTGGTGGTGTGCCGGGACATCACCGAACGCCATCGCGCCGCGCGGGCCCAGGAACAAGCGCAGCGGATGTTGGAATCGATCATCTCGCAGCTCAAGGAGGGGGTGAGCTACTACGACGAGGCGGGCCGGCTGCAGGTGTGGAACGAGGCATTCGAGGACATACACCGGCCAATCGCGCACGTGCTGCGTCAGGGCGTGCAATTCAGGGAGGTGGTGGCCGCCGCCGCACCGTTTCGGGTCGCGGAAGGTCATGCCAGCAGCGAGCAGGACTACATCGAGACGCGCATGGCGCAGCACGCCAATCCCCAGGGTCCGCTGGAGCGCAGACTGGCGGACGGGCGCACGATCATGCTCAACGAGACCCGCACCGCCAGCGGCGCCACCATCGAGGTGTTCGTCGACGTCACCCTGCTCGCGCAACGCGAAGCCCAGCTCGCGGCCTCGAACCGGGAGCTCGAGCAGTTCGCTTTCTCCGCCTCACACGATCTGCAGGCACCGCTGCGCAACGTCAACTCATTCGCCAGGCTGCTCGACAAGCGTCATCGCGCGTCCCTGGACGAGGAAGGTGGCGAGTTCCTGGATTTCATCATCGAGGGCTCAGCGCGCATGCAACGACTGGTCAGCGATCTGCTCACCTACGCACGTGCGCTCAGCAGCCCCGCGGCCTGGCAGGCAGTGGACGCCAACCGTGTCCTCGAGCAGATCCTCCACTCGCTCCGCCTGGACATCGAGCGACTCCAGGCCCAGATCAGCAGCGACCCGCTGCCATCGCTACAGTTTCCAACCGGTCAGCTGTACACGGTGCTGTCCAATCTTATTGGCAACGCGCTCAAGTATCGCAGCGAGTCACTACCGATCGTTCATGTGAGCGCAACCAGCAACGAGCAGCAACATCAGTTCAGCGTCGACGACAACGGCATGGGCATCCTGCCCGAGAACCGGGCCGCCGTGTTCGAGATGTTCAGACGCATCGAGGGCGCGCGACGCTCTGATGGTACCGGCATCGGGCTTGCACTGTGCAAACGGATTGTCGAGAGCTGTGGTGGCCGCCTATGGTTCGAGTCCAAACCCGAAGGTGGCACCATCTTTCACTTCACGGTGCCGGCGACGCCACCGGAACAGTAGCCGGACGAGCCTTTGAGGCTCACTCCGGCAGCTCGCCCTCCACCCGGAACAGCTTGACCAGCAACGCCACGCGCATCCACATGCCGTTACGCTCCTGACGCCAGAACACCGCGCGCGGGTCGTCGTCGATGTCAGGCGAAAGCTCGGGTCCGCGCGGCAGCGGATGGAGCACGAACGCATCATCGCGCAGGATACGCATCTCCTCGGGTCCGATACGGAAGCGGCTGTGATCGAAGGGCCCGCTCACCCCTTCGTGGTCGTACTCGGTCTGCAGACGAGTGACGTAGATCGCGTCCAGCTCGGGCAGGACCTCGTGCAGCCTGTCGGTCTCCGTATACCGGATCCCGCGCTCCGCACAATGGGTCTTGATGTCCTGATTCATCTGAAAGGGCTCGGGGGCGATGAACACGAGCTTCACGTCCCGATAGTTCTTCATCAGATAGGCAAGCGAACGCGCGGTGCGTCCACGTCGCAGATCACCCATCAGACCGATGGTCTTGCCATCGATCCCACCGCGCTGCTCGAAACTGCGTTCAAGGGTATAGATGTCGAGCAGGGCCTGGGTGGGATGCTGATCCCTGCCGCTGCCCGCGTTGATGATCGGGATCCGACGTCGGATGTGATCCATGGCCGCGGCCGCCTGCGCGGCCTTACCCTCGTCCACGGTGCGCATGATGATCACGTCCACATAGGAGCTGAAGGTGCGCAGCGAATCCTCGAAGGTCTCACCCTTGACCTCCGACGAGGTCGACGGATCGCGGATCTCACTGGTGCGTATGCCGAGCAGATGACACGCGTTGTCAAAGGAGAGGAAGGTCCGGGTCGAGGGCTGGGTGAAGTACAGCATGGCCCGCTTGTGCGGCAGCAGCGTTTGCAGCGCACGCGCGCCCAGCCGCGCCTTGGCCAGCAGGCGGATGCGCGTCGCCAGGCCGCACAGCTCATCCAGGTGATCGCGTGTGAACTGGCGCGGATCGAGGATATGGAACAGGCTGCCATCGGCGGGTCGCTTCACCCGGCGCCGCTCGATACCGCCGGGAGGCCCTCCCCGTGGGCCGCCAGAAGACTCAGCAGATGGACCCGTGCCATTGGCAGCGGAGATATTGGTCGAGGAGAGCTGTTCTGACACGTCGTTCGTCACCCGCGGTTGTGCAACGCGTACCTCCTCACAGAGGTACAAACGCCCGGCTTGTATCACTTGACTCTGAGGATTCACAGCTGGAGCGAAGCGGCGCGCGCGCTCGATCTCAGGCTTCGACGCCCACCTTGCGCTGCGCGTCAGCCACCGCTGGCGTGAACATCGTCCTCGGCAGGACCCGCTGTATGCCCCCGCGTGTCACTTCCCACATCGCCATGACCGGCCAGGTGGATGGTCTGGGTCGGGAAGGCGAAGCTGACACCGATCTCGTCGGCGAGACGGATGAGGGACAGGATCAATCGTTCACGAGCCGCAAGCTCGGCCCCCCAGTCGGGGGTACTGAAGAACACATAGACCAGGATGTCAATGCTCGACGGCGAGAAGCGGTGCACGTAGACGTTGAAGTAGTCCTTGCGTGTCTGTGGGTGCTCGCGGATCAGGCGGCGGGTGCCTTCCACGTACGCGCTCAGCTTGTCCGGCGAGGTCCCGTATTCGAGGCCGATGTGGGTCGTCCAACGCCGGTAATGACGCCGGCCATAGTTGTCCACCGATGCACGCACCAGATTGGCGTTGGGGATGCTGACCAGCGAATCGTAGAAGGTCCGGATCCGGGTGGAGCGGAAGCCGATGGTCTCCACCGTGCCTTCGACGTCACCGATCTTCACCCAGTCCCCGACCCCGAAGGGCTGGTCCACCAGCACGGTCGCCGATCCGAAGAAGTTCTCCAGCGTGTCCTTGGCGGCGAAGGCGAAGCCCACACCGCCAATGGTCAGCGAGGCGAGCAACGGCGTGATGTCGATGTTGAGGCTGAGCCCTCCATAGATGAGGGCCGCGATCACGATGAAGATGCGCGCAGCGGTGCGGATGAGCGGCAGCAAGACGTCGTCGAACTTGGTCGCGGTGACGCTGGCCTTGCGCAGCAGGGCCTCGATCACGACGTCGACGAAGCGCCATGTGAACCAGGTGCAGGCCAGCACCGCGAACACGCGCGCCGCGCCCTGCACCACGGTGTAGGCGAGATCCGGCAGACCGAGCAGCCAGACGACGTACAACCAGAACACCGCCATGACGAACAGACCGGCGGGCCGCACGGCGCGACGCATGCGCGCCGGATCCGGTTCGCCACCCTGGGCCCGGGTCACACGCCGCACCACGGCGCGTACCAGCACCCGGAACAGCTGATCCAGGATCAGCCCCAGCAGGATGAACGCCGCCAGCGACACCCATTGCCAGTACTCGAGAGTGAGCACTCGCTCGCCCTTCAATGCCTCGGGCATGCGCGCGCGTAACCACAGCTCGGAGCTGAGCGCACGCTCGTCGATACCGATCTGGATGGGCAGCGGCTCGAGCTTCGGGTACAGCGCATCGATGCTCGCCACCGAGCTCGCGGAGAACCTCCAATTGCCGCGCGCGTCCCGCGCCAGCACCAGCTCGCCTTCCAGCTCGTCGCGATCGATATCGGCCAGCACCCGATCGAAACGCGGGTGCGGGAAATAGACCTGCTCGGTGGCGCCGCGTACATCCGCCTCGTGCCACAGATACCAGGGCTGATAGACCCCGAGTCGGTTGAGGATGCCGATCAGCCGCAAGCCCAGTTGCTCGCCACGCTCAGGGTTGACCCGACTCAGGTCGAAGGTCGAGACCGCCTCCGCGATGGCCGCGCGACGTGCCTCGCCATCCTTCTCCTCGCCGGCCGCGGCTGCCCGATTCATGGCATTGATGAATGTCATCATCGTCGCGTGCGGGCTGACATAGCGCGGGTCCGGCTCGCTCTGCTCGGACTCGGACGCTGGCTCCGCGGGCTCCTCGGCCCGGGTGGCACCCGGCAGGGGCAACTTCAACTGGGCAACGGCGAGCGGCGCTGAGCCGAGCAGGACGCTCAGCAGCAGCCAGCCGAGCAGATATCGACGAACGGCCTGGGGACGAACGGCCAGGGAGAACGGACACATCGACAGGACAGCTCCGGACAGGACAGGAAATTCGAAGGATTCGGCGTGGCTATCGAGACAACGCGGATGGGAAACCATCAGGGCGCCCCATCGTGACCACTCATCAGGGTGACTCATTCGGACCGGACCCGGCGGGCGAGTGCCGCGGGATGCTCACGACACTCGCCGCCATCCGGCTCGGAACCGGGCTCACGCCTACTGCATCGGTGAGAACGGCGCTGGCAGCACGATCTTGTTCTCCTGGCTGACCACCGGGCTCGCGCCAGGCGGCGGCCAGATCCCTTCGGCGGTCGCCTTCTTACGGACCGCGACCCGCTGATCGAGGCTCTCGTAGGCCCAGATGTGCAGCCACTGGTTGAGACCGCCGATGTCGGAGGTGAACACGCCGGCGAGCGGCGACAAGGCCAGACGCCCGGGCAGATGCGCCTGCCAGCGCTCAGCCATCTCGGCCGCGCCGCCAGGGCGCAGCGTGTAGGTGCGCATCTCGTAGTACGGCCCGATCTTCGCCGGCTCCATCGGCGGTGAGAACGGCAATGGCTCGAAGATGTCCGAGCGCATGTCGAC
>JAGRHX010000726.1 GCA_020444775.1 Gammaproteobacteria bacterium | reverse complement strand
AGTATCGGGACGCGAACACCAACAGCGGCTACTTCATGCCGCTACGTCTGGTCGAGCCCATGACCCCGGAGAACTCCAGGCTGCTCGGCGTGGATGCCTACTCCACGCCGAGCTGGGTTGGCACCATTCAGGAGGCCGTTCTCAGCGGCCGCACCCGTCTGCAGCACGGCTCGTTGTTGACCGGCACGGGCAACAGCCTGCTTGCCTTCAAGCCAACCTATTTCGGCGTGTCCGGTGACGTCGAGCCACACAGCCGCCAGTCACAGAACAGCGGCCTGTTCGTGCTCAGCATCGAGCTGGATCGCTTGTTTGCACGTGCGCTGGAGGGCTATCCGGATCTGAGACTGGAGCTCTTGCAACGCCCGCCCGCTGGCGGCGAGGGAGCGCTCCGTCACGGCACACCGTCCCTGGACGAGGACTGGCGCGTGCGGCTGGTCGATGTGCAGACGGTCTCACTGCACGATACCCTGGTACGCGTCCAGGTCAGCCAATCCGCGCACTGGACCACCCTGCTCTCGCCGTCCCTCATCAGCAGCATCGCTATAGCGCTGATCCTGGCGGCCAGCGTGACCTTCGCGGTGAGCACCGCGGCCCGCGCCCGTCGACAACGCGAGCAGATCATCGAGCAACAGCGATTGGCCGCGGTCACCCTCGAATGTATCGCGGATCCGGTGGTGAGGATCGATCCCCAGGGCCGCATCACCTATCTCAATCCCGCGGCCGAGGCCCTCATCGGCCTGGACAGCGACTCGGCACGGAGTCGTGCGCTGGACGAGGTGCTGCCATTCACGGACGAACGCGGTGAGCCGGTGAGCTTGCCCGGGCCGTACGCGGCGCAGCGCCCCGGCCCCGGCGAACAGGTGCTCACCCTCGCCCGACACGAAGCGGGTCAGGTGTCGCAGTTCTCGCTGTCGTCCTCGCTCGTCAAGAGCTCACACGACACCGATCTCGGTCAGGTGTTCGCGCTTCGAGACGTCACTCGTGAACGCCAGCTCGCAACCCAGCTGCAACATCAGGCGCATCACGATCCCCTCACCGGCCTGCCCAACAGACGCGCCTTCGAACAGGCCATCGAGATCCGCCTGGCCACGCTGGAGAAGACCCCCGGTCAGCATGCGCTGTGCTATCTGGATCTGGACCAGTTCAAGATCGTCAACGACACCTGCGGACACGTCGCCGGTGACGAGCTGTTGCGACGTATCGCGCCGATGCTGCGCCGTGCGGTACGCGCCACCGACATCGTCGCGCGTCTGGGAGGGGACGAGTTCGGCCTGTTGATCGCCGATTGTGACGAGGCCAAGGCCGTCGAGCTGTGCACACGAGTCTGTGAGCAGATCGAACGCTATCGCTTCTCCTGGGAAGAGCGCGCTTTCGCCGTGGGCGTCAGCATCGGTCTGGTGATGCTCGACAACGCAAAGGGCTCACCCGGTGAGCTACAAAAGTGCGCCGATCTGGCCTGCTATGCGGCCAAGCGAGGGGGGCGCAATCGTGTGCACGTGTTCCGCGAGGACGATTCGAGCATCAGCTCCGACCACCAGGCCATGCACTGGCAGGTCGAGATCAGGAACGCGCTGGACGAGAATCGCTTCACGCTGTTCGCCCAGCCCATCGTGCCGTTGCACGATTTCGCACACCCAAGGCTGCTCAAGGAGCTGTTGATTCGGATGCGCAGCCGCGATGGCGAGCTCATTCAGCCGTTCGCCTTCCTGCCGGCCGGTGAGCGCTTCCAGGCGATGCCGGAGATCGACATGTGGGTGATCGAGCAGGGCATCCGGCACCTGGCCAGTGAGAATCACAGCGACACCGTGTACAGCATCAATCTGTCGGGGCAAACGCTGGGCGTTGCCCAGCTCGCCACCACCATCCGCTCACATCTGCGCAGATACGCCGTATCGCCACGCCGTCTGTGTTTCGAGATCACCGAATCGGCAGCCATCGCCAACATCGACCTGGCGGCTGGACTGATCTCGGACCTTCGCAGGGAGGGTGTGAGCTTCGCCCTGGACGACTTCGGCTCCGGGCTCAGCTCGTTCGGCTATCTCAAGCAGCTGCCCATAGACCTGCTGAAGATCGATGGCCAGTTCGTCCGAGACGTGGTCCGAGATCCCTACGACCGTACCATGGTCTCGTGCATTCGGGACATCGCGCATGTGATGCGCGTGCATACGGTCGCGGAGAAAGTACCCAACCAACAGACCATCGACTGCTTGCGCGACATGGGTATCGACTTCGTGCAGGGCTTCATCGTTGGCAAGCCGCAGCCCCTCGGCCTGCAGGAAGACGCCGCGCCACCCGCCACCGCGGCCTCGGTCCTGCGCAGCGTCTCAGCGCAATAGCAGGATCAACCCGCTGGCGATCAGCAGCACGCTGATCAGGCGCTTGAAGGTGACCTCGCTGAGACGCGCGTGGATGCGTCCACCGACATACAGTCCGAGCAGCATTACCGGCACGGCGGCCGCCAGCCGCGTCACCATCGCGCCATTGAAGTAGCCAAAGTACAGATAACCCGCAAGCCTGAACAGACCGTCGATCAGGAACCAGCAGGCGAAGCTTGCCCGCAAAGACTGCCGGTCCAGGCCACGAACCCCGAAGAAGATGATGAAGAAGGGTCCGCCGGTACCGAACAGCGTGCCAACCAGACCGCCCAAGAATCCGAGCGGCAAGGCCACGAGTCGGCTGGCTTCGAACCTGGGCAGCGTAATCAGCTGATATACAGAGAAGCACAGCACGAAGCCACCCAGCATCCGCCGCAACAGGTCGGCATCGACACCATCGAGCACGCGCAGACCGACGTAGATACCGATCATCGAGAACGGAAACAACCAGGCCAGCTCGCGCCAGTGGACGTGCTCACGGTTGCCGAGCCCTTGTAGTGCCGAGCCCAGGTAGTCCAGGAACACGACCATCGGCACCACCGCGCTGAGCGGCGAGAAGGTCGCCAGCGTCGGCACCGCGACCAGCCCCGACCCGAATCCGGCCAGGCCCCTGACCAGATAGGCACAGAACACGATCACCGCCGCAGCCAGCAACTCGGTCATGCTTCGTCCTCGACCATGTTCGACTCCAGTCCCGATGGCGACGAGCCCGTGCGACGCGGCGACACGAGCTCATCGCGACGTTCATCAGTAACACAACGACACGAACCGCCGGCACACCTCGGGGAAGCGGCAACCAGCTGCTGTTGGGTGCGTCTGGTCGAGCCTGACGAGGATGAGTGACCGCGGCCAGCCGCTAGCGTCGATTCGATACCGATGATCCGGCCCATCGAACAACACCCCAGCAGACATGACCACAGCGGGCCACCGAACAGGCTCATCGAGCAGTGCCGCGATCGGGCTTCGATACCTGGCGACCCTGGCTCGTACGTCCAGCCCCTCGATTCGGGGTGGTGATCACCCATCGCCGGCTCGCATCCCCTGCTCGGCATGCGAAGCCATGGCAGGCACGGTCTCGGGTCGCTCCCCGAGCATCCGCCGGGGGTCGGCAGCCGGCGGTCGCAGGAGATCGGTAGAAGGCGCAGATTCGAACGTTGTTGATTACCAGGGGATGCAGCACGTGCCCATCCCGGAACCCTGCGTGCTGCCTCGGTCGCGGCACGCCTGCCGCAACCGGAGGTCGAGTGTAACCGGGATCGCGTGCCACAAGAGCATCAGGCAATGGGATTTTCGTTAACTATCGTGAACAGTCCCGGATGCAGCCCGTGGGGCCATGCCAGTCACCCCGCGACGTTGCATCATCCGAAACGTCCGCACGCCTTGGAGCAATGGCTTTGGGAGAGGCGGGAATCATCAGGCCGGGCAATCGTAGACGCGCTGCGCCGCGTCCACGGCGGCGCCCCACTCGCCTTCGTAACCGTGGCGGCGCAGGGTCGCCTCCAGGGCCATCAGACAGGTCAGCACGTTGCGACGCGTGCAGCCGTACCCCATCGTGCCGATGCGCCAGATCCGGCCGTGCAAGGGACCGAAGGACGTGCCGATCTCGATGCCATAATGATCGAGCAGATCGGCACGCACCGCATCGCCCGGAATGCCCTGGGGAATCACCACGCCGGTCACGTTGGGCATCCGCTGCTGCTCGTCGCCGAACAGACTCAAGCCCATGGCACGCAAGCCGGCACCCATCGCCCCGCTGGCCAGTCGGTGGCGCGCGAAACGACGGTCCAGGCCTTCGGCGAGCACCACACGTGCGCATTCGTGCGCCGCGTACAGCATCGACGTCGCCTCGGTGTGGTGATTCAGCCGGGCTTCACTCCAGTAGTCCATGACCATGGCCAGATCCAGATAATTGCTGGCGATACGCGGTCCGTTCGCTGGCCGATAGTCCGCTGGACGGATCCCTGCCTCGGTGTGACGACGCGCCGTGATGAGTGCCGCGGCCCGATCGTTGATCGTGATCGGTGCGATGCCGGGCGGACCGGACAGGCACTTCTGCAGACCCGCGGTGACCACGTCCAACTGCCAGTCGTCCACCGGCAGCGGCATACCACTCAGGGTGGCGGTCGCGTCCACATAGCACAGCACGTCCAGCTCGCGACACAAACGACCGATGTGCGCCAGGGGCTGCGCCATCGTCGTCGAGGTATCACCGTGCACCACGGCCAGCAACTTGGGTCGATGCTGACGTAACGCGACCTCGATCTGCTCCGGCTCGAACACCGTACCCCACTCCGCTTCCAGGGTCCGCACCTCGGCACCACAGCGCGACGCGATCTCCACCAGCAGATGGCCGAAGCGACCGAATATCGGTACCAGGACACGATCGCCGGGCTCGATGAGGGAGATCAGCGCCGCCTCGATGGCCGCGCGAGCGGTGCCATCCACAAGCATCGTCCAGCGATTGGCGGTTTGGAACACCGCCCGATACAGCACCATCACCTCGTTCATGTAACGGGTGAAGACCGGGTCGAACTGGCCAAGAAGCGGCATCGACATGGCGCGTAGCACGCGCGGATCCACGTCCACCGGACCCGGGCCCATGAGAACTCGGTCGGGGGGATTGACGGCCGCGATCTCACGCGCCGTTACAGAGCTGATATCGGTCATTGCAAAGTCACGCTCGGGTTCGTTCAGGGAAAAGCTCATCAGCGCTTCCCGTATGACGCTTCGCACGTGCCACCGAAGTCTACGACGCAGGCCGTCGACTTCGGGAGCAAAGCGCAGATCACATATTCGCCTTGCGATGCTGGTTCATTCCATGGATGGAATGCCCCCCATGGATGGAATACCCATGGATGGAATGAGTCAGGCTTCCTCAGGAAGAGCGCTCAGGGATCATGACCCTCTCACTACGCAGCTTCGGCCGCGCGGGCTCAGATGAGCCGGTAGAGCACGACCTCCGTCGCCTCGTCGAATTTGCGACCGAGTGAGATCTGTCCGTCGCCACTGAGCACCAGATCCTCGCGGCGCAGATAGGTCGGCCCGTCCGGGGTCAGCACATAGGTGCCGTTGGTGCTCATGTCGGTAAGAATGAACTTGCCACGCCGGCACTCGATACGTGCATGCTCGCGGGACGCCATCGAATCGTTCACCACCATGTCGGCGCGCTTGCCGCGGCCCAGCACCATCGGGTTGGCGTCCGTGGCCAGCTCCATCGCCTGACCGTTGTATTCCAGGCGCAGCCGCACCTGCGCGGGCTTGGGCTTGAGCAGATCGGTATGGATACGCGTGACGTCATCGGCCTGCCAGATCGCTTCGAAGATGTCGATCTCGGTGGTCTTGCCACGAATCGCCAGTCGATCGACATGACGAGTGACCGAGCGCAGTCGCTGAGACAGCATCTCGGCGGTATCGCCGGTGGTGATGATCTGCCCCCCCTTGGCGAGCCCGGCCATGCGCGCCGCGACATTGACCGCGTCACCGAACACGTCGCCCTCCTCGACCAGACAGTTGCCGAAGTGCAGACCGATGCGGATCTGCAGCGAGCTGGGGGTGTTGGGGTTGCGCTCGGGAAGCTCGCGGGCAACACAATCCTGCATGTCCACCGCGGCCTCGAGCGCCTGGTCGGCGCTGGGAAAGGTGCACATGATCTCGTCACCGATGGTCTTGATGACCGTGCCCTGATGGCGTCCGGTCTGCTCGGCCAGGATGTCCAGGCAATCGGCCACGAGCTCCCGCGCATTGGCGTCCCCCAACGAGTCATATAGTCGGGTACTGCCGCTGATATCGGCGAACACTATGGCGAGGTCGGCGGTCTTGCGCGGCATCGAACTCAGTATCGGGAACTCGGTATCGTTCACTCGGGAACGGGGTCACTCAGGAACAGGGTCA
>JAGRHX010000725.1 GCA_020444775.1 Gammaproteobacteria bacterium | reverse complement strand
CTGACATGGATGGCCCTGACATGGACCACGCATCGCGGCGCGCAGCCCCGCTCGTGTCGTGGCCTGGCATGACCGAGCCACGACGGCGTGTGGCGAGTGACCCGCCGCTGCGTGTGGGATCAATGGATTGGGAGGCCCCTGGCCCGGTGGTACCATGCCCCGCGTGAGCGTCCCTGGCAGCGTGTCCTCGGCGGGCACGGGGTGGTCACGGATAGACGCCGTCACCCCTCGAGCGCCCGACCCAAGCTCGCCTGTGTAGGCATGCGTTTCGAATCGAGTATTTCGGTGCTGAGGTCCCGGTGCTGAGATCCCGGTGCTGAGATCCCGGTGCCGGGCTACGAGTCCATCGAAGTCGGCAACGTCAAGCGGCTGCGAAGTCCGTTTCCCTGACTGGCCCCCCTGTGCGTCCGCCCAGGGAATACCCAGGGGGATACCCATGGGGGATACCCAGGGGGATTGCCGACGGTAGGCCGACGAATCCCGACCAGGGCAGTCGCCAAAAGCAGGTCCCACATGAGCATTACCCGAGACGTCGGCGGCGCTGGTTCGACCAGCGAAGACCAGCAGGGCTCGCCCGAAACCGCACAAGCCAATACCCCTGAAGCCAAAACGGGGGAGGTCGCCGAGCTGGGCGGTGCGCTGTGTGGATTGTTGTGCGCGCACGCGATCTCCGCCGAAAATCCGCTTGCCGCCATGGCGCCGATGCTCGGTGGCCGGATCGCGACCGGCTCCAACGCGGCGGAGATCCTCGATGCCCCCTCCGATGCGGAGCCCGGTTCGGAGCCCAAAGTGGAGTCCGGAGTGGAGCCCGGAGTGGCTGCCTTCCTGGCGGCGTTGCCTGAAAACACCCGAGCGCTGATGGGGGAGTTCAGCGACGGCACATTCGAGATAGAACGCGTCCTGCCGGTGGACGGGCTGCCGATCCGGTTGCGTGCCGAGGCCTTCGTCGCTTGGTGTGCCGGTTTCCTGGTGGGTATCGGACTGGCCGGTGAGCGGCGCCTCTCGTCACTCTCGGAGGAGGCGCGAGAGGTGCTGTCGGATCTCAGCGAGTTCACGCGCATGTCCTTGCTGATCCAACCTTCGGATGAGGCGGAGAGCGATCTGATGGAGCTCATCGAGTATGTGCGTGTGGGGGCGATGCTGCTCTATGAGGAGCTGGCGCCGCCACCGGTACCGACCTCCTCCGCCGTGCACTGAGGCCGACATGGTCGGCCCTGGGACCGGTGCCGGGGCGTTCATGAGGCAGAAGCGCCTGTTGAGCTGTCCCCGCGGACGGGCACCTGGTGCGCGGGAATGGTGTCGACCGATGAGCAATCGGCCAGAGTGGCAATCGGCCAGAGTGGCAATCGGCCAGAGTGGCAATCGGCCAGAGTGGCAATCGGCCAGAGTGGCAATCGGCCAGATGGATTGCGCGTAGACCGGGGCTGGCGTTCGAAAGCGCCTTCTGAGACGGGCGGGGATTTGAACAAGAAAGAATTTGCCAGACGCCGCAAGCGCGTCATGAACATGATGGACGAGAAGAGTGTCGCCATCGTGCCCACTTCACCGGTGAAGGGGCGCAGTCGGGACGTCGAGTTTCCGTTCCGGCCGGACAGCGACTTCATGTATCTGACCGGCTTCCCGGAGCCGGATGCGGTGGCCGTGCTGATTCCGGGCCGGCCCCAGGGCGAGTTCGTGCTGTTCTGTCGCGAGCGCGATGTCGAACGTGAGCTGTGGGACGGCTTTCGGGCCGGGCTCGAGGGTGCGTGCGATGTTTTCGGCGCCGACGATGCGTTTCCGATCGGTGACATCGATGACATCCTGCCGAACATGCTCGAGGGCCGTACCCGGGTCTACTATGCGATGGGCTGCTATCCGGAGTTCGACCAGCGGATGCTCGGCTATGTGAACCGGTTGCGCTCGCGGGCCCGCACCGGCACCGTTTCACCAGCGGAGTTCGTGGCCCTCGACCACATCCTGCACGAGATGCGGCTGTACAAGAGCAGCGCCGAGGTGCGCGCCATGAAGAAGGCCGGTGCGATCAGTGCCAGGGCGCACCGGCGAGCGATGCAGCATTGTCGGCCCGGTCTCTACGAGTACCAGATCGAGGCCGAGCTCAGTCACGAGTTCATGCTGGCCGGCAGCCGCTCGCCGGCCTATCCGAGCATCGTGGCCGGTGGCGCGAACGCCTGCGTGATGCACTATGTCGAGAACCAGGACCGGCTCAAGGCCGGCGATCTGCTGCTCATCGACGCCGGTTGCGAGCTCGACTACTACGCGTCCGACATTACCCGCACCTTTCCGGTCGACGGACGCTTCAGCAAGGAGCAGCGCGAGCTCTACGAGATCGTGCTCGAGGCGCAGTACGCGGCGATCGACAAGACCCGTCCCGGGCACAGCTGGAACGATCCGCACGAGGCCGCGGTGGAGGTCATCACCCGAGGTCTGGTCGATCTGGGGATCCTCAAGGGACGGCTGCCCAAGCTGCTGGCGGACGAGGCCTACCGGCCCTTCTACATGCATCGAACCGGTCACTGGCTGGGCATGGACGTGCACGACGTAGGCGATTACAAGATCGATGGACATTGGCGCGAGCTCGAGCCGGGCATGGTCACCACGGTGGAGCCCGGTCTGTATATCAGGCCCGGTGAGAAGACGGTGCCAAAACGATTCTGGGGCATCGGCATCCGCATCGAGGACGATGTGCTGGTTACCCCAAATGGCCACGAGGTCCTCACCCATGACGTCCCCAAGAGTGTGGATGAGGTCGAGGCACTGGTCGGTTCGGCCCGCTGAGCCGGTCGTGCGAACCTGTAGACGGTCGGGAATGATCCGGGGTCCGCGGCGTGCGACGCGTGGCGGTCGGGGTCGATGAGCGCGCGGCGGCGGGATGGGGTGGTGGCGTCCGCCGCACCGTTGGATGCGCGCGTCGCGCGGGCGCCGGTGGTGGTGGTCGGCGCCGGACCGGTCGGCCTGGTGCTCGCCGCCGCGCTGCAGCGCAGTGGTGTCGATTGCATCCTTGTCGGCGCGCTCTCGCAACCACCCACGAGCGCGGACGCCGGCCCGACGGTCGTTGCGGATCACGCTGCCAGACGGCCCATTGCCTTGTCGCTGGCCAGCGTGCGGCTGTTGGGCAATCTGGACCTCTGGCCATTGCCGGGGCTCGGAGCCGGGGACGCCGACGGTCGACCGCTGTCGTCCGGACAGGCCATCCGGCGTGTGCACGTGTCGCAACGTGGTCGTTTCGGTGTGGTGCGTATGCACGCCGAGCGACTCGGGGTGGAGGCGTTCGGCTACGTGGTCGACTCCGACCGGCTGCAGCAGGCGCTGCTCGAGAGAGTGACACGGATTGCATCGGTCGCGACCGGTCTGCGGCTTATGGATGGCCGTGTGCGGGACCTGTCGGACAGGGGCGTGAGCGCCATCGCCGGGGGCTGTGCCGGTGAGCTGCGAAGCGTACGGCTCGTCGCGGCACGCGATGGGGACGGGTCGGCACGGCTGTCGTCATCCGCGGTCATCGAGACGCCACTGGTCTGTCTGACCGGTGGCACCGGACTTCTGGTTCACGGCGTGCGAGAACGTCGTCGGCGCTATCCGCAGGATGCGATAGCGACCTGGGTGCGGGTCTCCCGACCTGCGCCAGGTAGCGCTTTCGAACGCTTTCACGATGGCGAACCATTCGGAGCCGGCATCATGGGCCTGCTGCCGATGGGCGGTGATCGCTACGGTCTGGTCTGGAGCCTGGCCACGGGTCATGCCGAGTTCCTGGCGCGCTGTGATGCGACGGCTTTCATCGGCGCCTTGCAGTCGCAGCTCGGACGCCGTCTGGGCCGCGTGCTGGAAGTCGGCTCGCGCCGACTGTTTCCGCTCGCCCTCGAGCTGCGCCGCGTCGTCGGTCAGCCGCGGGTACTGTTGCTCGGTGGCGCAGCGCGCCGCCTGCATCCGGTGGCGGGGCAGGCGTTGAACCTTGCGCTGCGGGACGTCGCCGAGCTGGTCGAGCAGCTCGGGGTGGCACGACGTGACGGCCTGGACGTCGGCAGTGCCACGCTCATCGAGCGATTCCACCAGCGGCGTTTCGGGGATCGCGCTCGGGTCGGGATCGCCACCCATGCGCTGGTGCGGGGCTTCTCGCTGCGCGGCGGGTTACCCGCGATGCTGCGTGGCCTGGGCATGTTCGGGCTGGACCTCGCAGATCCGATCAAGCTGTCACTGGCGGCACACGCCGCGGGTCTGGGGCCGGGTGGCGCCAGTCTTATCGGGATGGACCCCGCGGCGAGCAGCTTGTCGAACATCGATGCGGGCGACATCGACGCGGACGGCGGCGAGGAGGTGTGGTGCTGATGGACGAGCATGACGTGGCCATCATCGGCGCCGGCGTGGTCGGTACCACTCTGGCCCTGGCGTTGGCCCGGGCCGGCGCGAGGGTTGCCCTGGTCGAAGCGACCGGCGAGCCCGAACCGACAGCATATCCGGCGGACAGCTTCGATCTCCGGGTCAGCGCGCTCTCGCCGGCCTCGATCATGCTGCTTGACCGGCTCGGCGTGTGGTCGCGGCTTCCGGTCGAGCGTCGGCACCCCTACAGGCGCATGCGCGTCTGGGATTCGGCCAGCCGAGCGCGCATCGAGTTCTCCGCCGGCGACATCGGACTGAGTCTGCTCGGCTGCATCATCGAGCAACGCGAGCTGATCCAGGCCCTGGATGACGCGCTGGCGCTCGCGCCCGGGGTACGGGTCTACAGGCCGGTGCGATTGCACGATATGCGGCGGAACGAGCAGGACGTGCGAGTGAGTCTGCTCCAGGATTCGCCAGGGCACGCATCCGGCCCTAGCTGGCTGCAGATCGGTGCGCGGCTGGTGGTCGGCGCGGACGGTAGTCGCTCGAGGGTCCGGGCGCTGGCCGAGATCGGCGCGCGTGAGCACGCCTACGAGCAGAGCGCGCTGGTCTCCAGCGTACGTTTCGCGCGCGAGCATGGCTACACGGCCTGGCAGCGCTTCCTCCCGGACGGACCACTGGCGTTGCTGCCGCTGCATGGGCATTGGGTGTCGATCGTCTGGTCGACCACACCCGCGCACGCCGATGCGTTACGCGAGATGCCGGCCACCCGGTTCCTGGGTGAACTGTCCAGAGCCAGCGAGGGTTGTCTGGGAGATGCCGTGGAGGAGGCCGGGCGTGGCGTGTTCGGATTGCGACATCTGCAGGCGCATCGCTACGTGGATCGGCGTCTGGCGCTGGTCGGCGATGCGGCCCACACCATCCATCCATTGGCCGGCCAGGGTGTCAATCAGGGGTTGTTGGACGTGGTGGTGTTGACTCGCCAGCTTGCCGCTCAGCTCAGGCGAGGACGCGACCCGGGGCTGCTCGGCAATCTGCGACCCTACGAGCGCGAACGTCGCATCGCCAACCGCCTGGTCGGTGATGCGATGAGCGGATTCAACAACGTGTTCCGCAGTAGGTCGACGACCCTACGTCTGCTGCGTGGCACTGGATTCCGCCTGGCGGACCGTCTCCCGCCGCTGAAGCGATGGTTCATGTACGAGGCCAGCGGTCTGGCGACGCTGGCCGATGGCCAGGCCGATGAGCCCGCTTTTGCCGGCAGTCCTGCTGACGATGCGACGCCCGATCGGGCCGCGCGACCATAGACAGCGTCCACTCACGAATACGGGCCAGACCCATGCTCGAAAGCAATATCGAATCGCTTCCATTGGTGCATCGTGGCAAGGTGCGCGACATCTATGCGGTGGACGACGCGCATCTGCTGTTTGTCGCCACCGACCGGATCTCGGCTTTCGACGTGGTCCTGCCGAATCCGATCCCCGACAAAGGTATCGTCCTTACCCGCCTGTCGTGCTTCTGGTTCGAGCGCTTCGCGTCGCGGGTTCCCAATCATCTGACCGGTATCGACCCTGCCAGCGTGGTGAGCGCGGCCGAGGCGGCGCGCATCGATGGACGCGCGCTGGTGGTCAAGCGCC
>JAGRHX010000724.1 GCA_020444775.1 Gammaproteobacteria bacterium | reverse complement strand
AATCGGGTCGGTCGCTGCTCATGCGAGTCGTCCGCATTTTTTACATCTTTTTGCTCGAATGCCGTGGGCCGGTTGCTGAAACACACCTCCAAAACGCCGATACCCTGGAATGACTTCCGCATCTTCTATCGAAGGAGTTATCGAAGGAGTCGCCGTCCAGCAGCCACATTCGTCGCACGGAATCGCCCCCCATGCTCCATGCGCTCGCCAAGTCATGGCTCGAGCTCCAGTGCCAGATGATCCCAAACGTACACCGCGGCCTCGTGGTGGTGGGAGTCACCAGCGTCGAGAAGCTGACCCCGACGGCCTGTTGGCCTGAGAAGGCGGTTGTCTCCATGGCATTGACCGCTGCGGCGCGCCAGGCCCTGGAGCGCTCGAGCCCGGTGGTACGCGGCGACGACGATGGGGCCTCGGGCAGCATGGCGCATTATGGCATTGCCTGTCCGCTGCGGGTTGATGGCAAGTTGTTTGGTGTGGTGGCGGTGGAAGCGAGCGGTGCTGTGGAGCAACAGCGAGCCGTGATGCAGCTGCTGCAATGGGGTGCGACCTGGCTCGAGTTCCTGGTCCAGCGCGAAGCCTCGGCCGTGACCGGGCGCCTGGTGAGTCTGGTGGAGGTGATCGCGGCCGGTTTGGAGCAGCCGCGCTTCGAGGCGGCCGCCACTGCCGCGGCCACCGAGCTGAGTCGGGCTCTGGCCTGTAGCCGGGTCTCCATCGGCTTCGTCAAGGCCGGCCGAGCACGGTTGCGGGCTGTATCTCACACTGCCCGTTTCACTGGCGAGGCCAGCCTGGTTCGGGCCATCGAGGCAACCATGGACGAGGCCCTGGACCAGGGCGTGTTGATCGTCCATCCCGGTGACCGGGCCGGTCCGCTGCGCGTGACACGGGCGCACGAGGCGTTGGCTGCATGTCCCGGCTCGGGTTCGGTGTGCACGGTGCCATTCGGCGACGACCGGGAACTGCATGGCGCCATCACCCTGGAACGTGTCGGAGACCAGGGCTTCGACGCGCCGTCGGTGGAACTGTGCGAGGCGGTGGCCGCGCTCGCCGGTCCCATCCTCGAGTCCAAGCGTCTGGAGGACCGCTGGCTGCCGGCGAAGATCGGCGACAGCGTCTGGACAGGCTTGCGACAGTTGTTCGGTCCTCGTTACTTCAGGCACAAGCTGGTGGCCGTTGCCCTGACAGCGATTGTCGCGTTCCTGGCAACCGCAACCGGCCGTTACCAGGTCATCGCCCCGGCCGCGGTGGAAAGCACCGTGCAGCGGGTCGTGGCCGCCCCGCGGGACGGCTACCTGGCACAAGCATCGGTGCGTGCCGGTGACGTGGTCAGGCAGGGCCAGCTGATGGCTCGTCTGGACACCGAGGAGCTGGAACTGGAGCGAACCAGGCTGGTCAGCGAGCGCGAGCAGCTTGCCAAGGAGCATCGCGAGGCCTTCGTCACCGACAGCCGTGCCAGGGCGCGGATTCTTGATGCACGAATGAGCCAGGTGGAGGCGCAGCTGGAGCTTATCGACGTCAAGCTGAGTCGCTCCCGGCTGACGACGCCATTCGACGGTGTGGTGGTCTTTGGTGACCTCAGTCAATCGCTGGGGGCGGCCGTGGCGCGTGGCGAAACGCTCTTCCAGGTTGCACCCTTGGACGCCCAGCGCGTGGTGATGGAGGTGGACGAGCGCGACGTGTCCGCACTGCGCGAAGGTCAAACGGGAGAGATCCGACTCACCGCGCTCGCACAAGAGGCCCTGTCTGTCACCGTGGCGCGCGTGACCCCCATGTCCACGGCCCGCGAGGGACGCAATTTCTTCCGCGTGGAGGCGCGCCTCCACGCCGCCGATGACGGCTTGCGTCCGGGCATGCAGGGCATCGCGCGCATCGACGTGGATGAGCGGCGGTTGGTCTGGATCTGGACGCACGAGCTGCTCGACTGGCTGCGTCTGCAGCTCTGGCGCTGGTACCCGTGAACGCTGCCAACGAGCGACCGTTCAGCGCGCAGTGGTATCGCGTCGCCGACCTGAGGCCGCGACTGCGGCCTCATGCCCTCATTCACCGCCACGTCTATCGCGGACAGGTCTGGTTCGTGCTGCAGGACCGCATGTCCTCACGTCTGCATCGCTTCACGCCCGCCGCCAACGTCATCATCGGTCTCATGGACGGCGAGCGCACGGTACGCGTGATCTGGGAAGCGGCCGGAGACGCGCTCGGCGACCAGGCACCGACCCAGGACGAGGTCATCGATGTGCTGACCCGCCTGCACCAGGCCGATCTGCTGCAGACCGAGGCCAGACCCGATGCTCGGGAGACGGGCGCGCGGCAGGCGAAGGGCCGCAGGCTGTTGCTCGGCCAGCGCCTGGGCAATCCGATGGCTTTGCGGATCCCGCTGATGGATCCGGAACCGCTGCTGCAGCGCATGCTGCCGGCGGCCCGCTGGTTGTTCAGCGTGCCGATGGCCGTGGCCTGGCTGCTGCTCGTGCTGGTGGGGTTGGCGGTGGCGGCCGGCAACGCCGCGGAGCTTGCCACGCACGCCACGCAACAGGCGTTCACCGCCAGCAACGTGGCGTTGCTGGCGGTGGTGTTTCCACTGGTCAAGCTGCTCCACGAGCTGGGTCATGCCCTCGCGGTGAAACGCTGGGGCGGACAGGTGCACGAGGTCGGCATCATGCTGTTGGTGCTGGCCCCGGTGCCCTACGTGGACGCCTCCGGGGCGGCCGCCTTCAGCGAAAAGCATCGACGCATCGCGGTGAGCGCGGCGGGCATCGCCGTGGAGATGGCGCTCGCCGCATTGGCCGTATTGGTCTGGCGCGAAGCCGCGCCGGGCATGCTGCGTGACGTGGCGTTCGACATCATGCTCATCGGCGGTGTGTCCACCGTGCTGTTCAACGGCAACCCGCTGCTTCGATTCGATGGCTATTACGTGCTGGCCGACCTCATCGAGATCCCCAACCTCGCGCAGCGCTCCCGGCGTTATCTGGGCTATCTGATCTTGCGCCACGGATTCGGCGCGGCGCGTGCCCGTTCACCGGTAACCGCCCCGGGGGAGGCGCCCTGGTTCCTCCTTTACGGGGTGACGTCCGGCGTGTATCGGCTGCTGGTCGCCATCGCGATCATCGCGTTCGTTGCCAGCCAGTTCTTCATCGTCGGCATCATCCTGGCGCTGCTGGCTGCCACCCAGTTGCTGGTGGTGCCGCTGCTCAGGCAGAGCGCGTTTCTCGTCGGTAGCCCTTTGCTTGCCGGTCGGAGGGTCCGGGCCATCGGCTTGATCAGCGGGGTGATCGTTCTCCTGTTCGCCGCGCTCGTCGTCTTGCCGGCACCGCTTGCTACCCGTGCCGAAGGCGTGGTGTGGTTGGCTGACGATGCCGGGGTGCGCGCCGCGGCTTCCGGCTTCGTGCGTCGCGCCGCGGTCGATGAAGGGCGGCGAGTGCGTGCCGGTCAGTTGCTGTTCGAGCTGGAGGATCCGGTGCGCGACGCCGAGCTCGAGGTGCTCACGGCGCGTCTGCGCGAGTTACAGGTCGAAGCGGCGGTCGAGGCGTTTCGCGACCGCGTGCGGGCCGCAATCGTCGAGGAGCGCATACGCGTCGTGCGTGCCGAGGTCGAGCGCGAGCAGCAGCGCGCCGCGGGACTCGAGGTGCGCAGCCCCATCGACGGCATCCTGGTGTACCCGGATGGCATCGACCCTGTCGGGCGTTTCGTGCGGCAGGGGGAGGTGCTGGCGGTGGTAGTGAGTCGCGCCGGCTTGAGCGTGCGGGCGGTGGTCGAGCAGCCTGACATTGCCCTGGTGCGTGAGCGGCTGCGGTCGGTGCAGGTGAGATTCGCGGACCGTCCCGAGCGAACCCTGGACGCGCGGCTGATGCGCGAGGTGCCGGCGGCCGACTTCCGCCTGCCGAGCCGTGTGCTGGGCAACGTCGGCGGTGGCCGCATTCCGGTGAAACCGGGCGATGACAGTGGTCTGGAGGTCAGTCGGCGGATATTCCAGGTGGAGCTGGCACTTCCGGAAGGTATGCCGCTGGTCGACGTCGGCCAACGTGTGCATGTGCGCTTCGGCCATGGTGAGGAGCCGTTGGCGTGGCAGTGGAGCCGGCGCCTGGAGCAGGTGTTCCTGCGCCGATTCGGGGCCTGAGCAGATGTTCACGGACGCGCGTTCGATACGACTTCATCGGCCCTTGCCGAAACGGCTGGCGCTGGCGACGCGCCTGGCGTCGTTCACAACGGCTGGCTAGAGATCAGATCGGTGCGCGCCATGCTGTCCCCTCGCCCCGGTATTGCCTTGGGTCCCTATCCGGAGCGCGACCCGGATGTGGGCTCCGATCCCATCGAAGGTGCAATGCACGGTCTCGCCACGGCGCCCTGGCGCCGACAGGTCCTGGCGGCGCGGCAGGCTCGTTTTCTGCAGCGGACGCGGTTCCTGGGAGCGACCCTCGAGGGACTCTCTGCCAGCGCCCTTCGAGCGCTGGTGGTGGACCTGCGCGCGGCCCTGACATCGAGGCGTATCGACCCGGAACTGATGGTCCGGTCTTTTGCCATCACCCGCGAGATGGCCGGTCGGGTGCTGGGCATGCGGCACTACCCGGCGCAGATGGTCGGCGGGCGGATCGTCGCCAGCGGCATGCTTGCCGAGATGCCCACCGGCGAGGGCAAGACCCTGACCGCGCCCTCGGCGCCAGCGACCCCCGCGCTTTCGGCCGCTCCGGCCCATGTCATCACGGTCAACGACTACCTCCCCC
>JAGRHX010000723.1 GCA_020444775.1 Gammaproteobacteria bacterium | reverse complement strand
GTTGCGCTGGCGGCCGGATGTGGGGCTTTGAGCTGAGCTGAGCTGGGGCTGAGGGATGGGGGGAGCATCCAGTATCCCTTCGAGCGGGAGGCTAGCGGGTGACGGGAGCCTGGTCGATCGGTCGGTCCAGTCGAGGACCGTGTCAGTAGCGTTTGAGTTCGAGCACGAGCCGCGTCAGCCGATGTTCGACGCCCGCTGCAGTGAGCCGCTCCGACAGTAGGTCGATGTCTTGCAATCTGGTGCCCTGTACGAATCCGGAATCACCTGTCTTCTCCCAGTAGAACTGTCTCGGGACAATCACATGTGCGATGTCCTCAAAGAGAAACGGTTGGCCCCATGTGCCGCCATCCCGAACACCGACATCTGTGAGCTCATCCACTCCCGGAAGTCCTGCTGTCCAATAACCCGCGTCCTCTGCTAGCCGAGAGAATGTCGTCCATGAACACCAGCTGGCGCTCTCACTTGATTGGAAGGCTCCCCTCCCAAGCAGTTCGGAGCATACGGTCAGGAATTGCTTGACTTGTTCGTCGCTCATGAGCCCGGCCTATAGGGGAAGACCGCCTCCTGGCCTGAATCATTAGTGGCGTGAAAGTGTGGACATCGATGATGATCTGGGTGTCCGGGACCAATCATGTCCGGATGACCGAATGGATGTTCGTCAACCTTCCGCCTGCCGCTATTGCTGAAGTAGCCACGGACTGAAGCTCCAGTTCTTGACATGAATGCACCGTATGCACGGTCGCGTCTACTCGTTCCCTTTGGCATGTTCAGGTCGCGCCATTGAAGTGGAGAAAAGGCGTCGCTCCCACCTACGGGAATTCCTGCCCAGCTGTAGGCATTCTGCATGGCGAGTGTCCTTGGCGTAACGGAGCTACATTCGGGACAGTCCAGGCTCGCAGCCGACGCGGAGGTCACTGTCGATTCAGTACCGTCGTCTCCAGTGATCTGAGCGACCCATGCGGTGATGCCTAGTACGATGGCCTTGACGACGACCCCTGGCCTAACTCCGCCCGCGGACGTACCGCCCCCACCGCCCGCAAAATCCCCACCTCTTGCGCACTGTGGAAGGTGCGGCTGGAGAATACACCGAGCGGCAGCCAGACCGGTGGGATCAACGAGGCCCGTCGGATTCCCGTTGGCGTACAGATAGGTATTCAAGCCGCCCGACAGCCCGGTCGGGTCACTGCTCACGAATCGGCCGGTCGCCGGTTCGTACCACCGCTGATAGTTGTAGTACAAGCGGCCCGCGCTATCCCGATACTGCCCCGGAAACCCGGCGAATGCGGGGACCTCCCCCGTCGACCAGGCCAGCTCGCCGAATGGCCCGTAGCCTGCTGACCACAGCACCTGCCCGGCCTCGTCGGTACCCGCTATCGGCCGGCCCAGATGATCATTGTGGATGTAGGTGATCTTGTATTTCGCGGCCTCGGCGTTGCCGGACACGCAGAGCGCCAGCAGCATCAATAGCGCGAGCATGTTTGCCTTACGTGCGAGGGTCTTGGCGATCCTTGTCAGCCTGCTGATGCGGCCAACCTCATCGTTGGCATCTACACTCGACGGCGAAATGGGCGGTGGAGTGGCTGACCGACGCGGCGTATCGAACGCATCGCTGCGGTCAATGTCGCGCGAGCGGTCCCCCGGCGGCCTTTGAGCAGCGGGCGAGATCACATCGGCGGAGCGGCCCTCGGTCGAGCGCCCTGGCATCGAGTCCATTTCGATTCTTCTCCCGGAGAAAAAGCTTGGTCCGGCCCAGCGACGACGCTGCCTGCCCGGACCCTGAGTCTAGTGGGAGTGGGTGACGGCTTGAATCCGGTTTGCCCGATTCCACGTTCGGTGGTTCCCAGCCGGCGCACTGCTCGGGAACGTGATGCGTGTGTGCCGCTCGTGGGCGTTGCCCGGTGGCGATCGGGTTGCCTTATCGAGCGCTATCCCGACCGACGGTCGGGCCGGCCCTTTCAATCATCGACATCGGCCGCGAGTTGCGGCGCATCAATGGCGGGTTGCTGTCCGAGGCCCATATCCATGGCTTGCAGGGCATCGGTGGGTTCGCCGAACAACGTCCTGCTGATGTCGACACCCGCGGCTCTTGGTATTGCGGGAGCCATCGGCCGGATTGGGGATGTGGCGCGGGCGTTTCGTGCCTGAATTCGGCGCATGCGCAGTGGGCGGTGTTGTGTACCGGTGTTGTACCCTTGCTGGACGTGCCATCGCCAACCTGGAAACGTCCGAGGTGGCCGCGGCCGCCATGATCTGGTGGGATCTCCAGGCTGGAAAGGCCCGACACCCACCGACCACTGCACGCGCGATTGACGCGCGGGGGAGCTGGACATGAGCGAGCAGGCCAAATCCAAGAGCAAGAGCGGTTTGCGAACGCTGGCGGGCGCGCTTCCGCGCCGGCTGCACCATGCGGCGTGGGTGACGCGCGACCAGGAGGCGACCCGGCATTTCTACGAGGACATCATCGGTCTGCCGCTCACCGCCACCTGGGCCGAGCGTAACCCGCGCACAGGCGTCGAGTACTGCCACACCTTCTTCGAAATCGGCGACGGTGGTGCGCTCGCGTTCTTCCAGTATGCCGATCAGGAGGACAACCCGGTGGAGCTGAAATCACCGGGTCACATTGCCTTCGAATGCGATGCGGGCACCCAAGGCGGTATCAAGCGGCGCCTCGAGGAGGCCGGGTACGAGACCCGGCTCACCGACCACGGCTACTGTCTGTCGCTGTACGTCAACGACCCGAACAATCTGCGCCTGGAGTTCACGGTCGATCACGCCGGGCTCGAGGATGTGATGCAGCAGCGGCGCGACGATGCCCACGAGACGCTGGCGAGATGGCTGGCTGGCGATCACACACCAAACAATCACATTCGTCGCGGCTGAGTGAGCTTTTCTGACGCATGCAGGCGGCAGCAGAGTGTGAGGTCAGAATCTGTGGCTGACCTGCACCGTCCAGTGACGTCGAACTTCTCGGACCGGGGCTGCGATCTTCCGGTGGAGAATCCTTCGGATCAGGATGGCGCGAGCCGTGCCAGTTCGTTGCGACACTCGACGCGCAAGGTCAATGGGGCCATGCCATCATTTCTCCACACCCGCCCACCATGTGGTGCAGACAGATGACGTTCGAGGAGCTGCGGGCCTTCGTGAGCGCTCTCGAGCGGGCGCAGGTTTCCTATGTGATCATTGGCGGCGCCGCGCTCAATGCGCATGGGTTGATTCGCGCGACTGAGGACATCGATATCATGGTCGAGCCGACGGCGCGGAACGTCGATCGCTTGCGTTCGGCTCTGCGAGCAATGTGGGATGACCCCGCGATCGATGAGATCACTGCAGGTGACTTGGGCGGCGACTATCCGGCCATCCGCTACGGACCACCCGCTGGGAGTTTGTACATCGACATCATCTCCCGCTTCGGCGAGGGGCCCTCGTTCGCCGATGTGGCGCAGCAGACCATTGACTTGGGCGGCGTATCCGCGCAAGTGGCAACGCCGAGGGCGCTGTTCGAGATGAAGCGCAACACGGTCAGGGAAATCGACCGACGTGATGCTCAAGCGCTTCGGCAGCGATTCCGCCTCGATTCTGAGGAGAACTGAATATGCCCGTATGGAAATATCGGTCGGTCGCGCAGATGCCGCCCACGCCGGCCTACACGCCGGGCAGTCGGGAGCATCTCGAGCGCTGGGCAGCATTGTGGGCCCGGGCCAGCGCGCTCGGACGCAAGCGCTTTCGTTCGGGCGTGTTCCGCTATCGAAGCGTCGAGGAGAGCTGGCGCGAGGCCGGGGCCATGGAGCGGTTTGACGAGGGGAGTGACGGTCGTGGTGACCGCGGCCCAAGCTGATTCAGCGTCTGTGATCGCAATCCGGCACGTGTTCAGGATGTAAGGCGCCGAAACCGGGTTCAGGGCCGCGCCCAAGGGCGCGGCCCCAGATCTCAATCGGTGCGAGTCAGGCCTTCGTGACTCAAGGTCAAGGTCTCCAGAGCCACGTCGTTGCCATCGGCCTTGAGACTCGGACCGCTGATCTTGCTTGGCCAGGCATTGATCAGCTCCCAGCGCGACACCACCCGACCATCGCGTCGGACCAGGCTGATGGTCACCGTCGAACGTGCGAGCGCGCCGGTCACCACCTCATCACGCCAGGTCCAGAGCGTGAGGTCCGTGCTGAGCCCACGCTTGAGGGTGACATCGGGATAGCGGGTCAATCCAGGCAGCTTGCGAATCAGCTCGGAGTTGCCGCCTTCACGAAACTCGATCACCTCGGTCTCCGAGCCCAAGCCGCTCACCTCGGTGAAATATCCGACCACGACTCCGTCACGTTCCACCACGAACGCAGGTGTCGGATGCACGCGCTCGAGAATGCCCCTGACGGTGGCAGGTGGCTCGATTCGTGATGTCGGCGGTGCGGCAGCCACGCCATGTACGGTGAACAACGCGGTTACCAGCGCTAACGCGGTGAAGAATCTTCGTGGCCCATTCATGCTCATGCCTCCTTGAAATCAATTCTCGACGTCCGATATCGAATCAATACACCCGCCGCAAGCGGTCCCGCGGGTATGACGATCTGCCCGCTCCCTGATGGTCGACACGCCGAACCCGGGGGCAGTTGCTGCAGGTGAACTCGGGAGGTGTTATCGCATGGTTTCGGGTGGATGTCTGCGAACCCGTTCACGCAAGCCGGTGAGGCGATATGTCATGTCCATGCGGCCAGCGACCGACCCGGGCGCCGCTGCCTGCAACGAGTCGGCGATCTGTCTTGCAGACCAGGGTGCAGGAATGTGACGCATGTCTCGGCAGGTGCCGCACAAGTGGGCACGCCGCGCGCCGGCGGGGCAGTCAATGGTAGCGACTCCGCTCGATGTCCCTGGACATTGGCGTGCCAATCAACCCGTTCTCGTTGAAGGGCGCTCCGTCTGGATTGAAGCCGTTGCGTGCGTAGAACGCCAGCGCCGTCTGGGTGCTTTCCAAATGGACGGTTCGCAAGCCCCAGTGCTGTGCACGATCCAGCATCGCATTCAACAACGCGCGCCCGATGCCCTTGTAGAGCGCTTCCGGGACGAGATAGCAGAGTGTCACCTGACCGGAGCGCGTGATCATGCCGACACCTACAGGTTTGGAGGCACTCTCCGCGATGAGCGCGTACACCCCGGGATGCGCGATCCAAGCGCTGACATTCTCGGAGGTCTTGTTGGCGATCCATGTGGCGATGCGCGTGGGATCGCGGTGATGATCCAGTGCGCAACACTCGACGATGGACCGTTTCAAGACCTGGCATGCGGCGTCGGCGTCCGCGACCACTGCCTCGCGTAGAACCCAATCCGTGGTCATCTCCATGCTTCCTCTGCGGCCGTGCGTCGAAGCGAGTGTGTCTGTGGGAGCGAGCCTATAGAACTGCGTGGCCCGTGCGCAAGAGGGGCGTGGTGTGCACGCGGATTCTGCGCTGAAGGGAGTGTGCCGTCACGAAGAAATGCGCCGCGCGCTATTGCGTTTCGCTACCATGACGTGCTCAGCACAGGTCCTGGAGCATCTGAGCGTCGAGACCCTACGTAGGCGGAGCGTGATGAGCATGGTCGGCCGGCCACGTGGACGCTCATGGAAGGCGCGCAGGAGCCGATCATCCCATGGCTGCGCGAAAGCATGGGGTATCGATACCCTGTTTCCGGTGGCCACCGGTCTGCTCGTTATCGGGTAGAGCACGATTGTAGGTGAACACATGAAACCGCGTATCAGCATGATTACCCTCGGTGTGCGCGATCTGGACCGTGCCATCGAGTTCTACGAGCGTGGCCTGGGGCTGCCTCGTATGGACTCGCCACCAGAAGTTGCCTTCTTTCCCTTGAACGGCACCTGGCTGGGACTGTTCTCTCGCGATGCTCTGGCGGAGGACGCCGGTGTGGCAAGCGCGGGCGACGGATTTGCGGGGTTCTCCGTGTCCCACAATCTTGCTAGTGAGGCCGAGGTGGATGAGCTGTTCGCGCGGGCGATTGTGGCCGGTGCGATCTCGGTGAAGCGGCCACGGCCTGTGTACTGGGGTGGCTATTCGGGCTACTTCAAGGATCCGGATGGGCATCTGTGGGAGCTTGCCTATAACCCGCACTTCTGGGTCGGACCCGGAGACTGAGCAGGGTCGTCGGCTCCAGGACCGTGTTCTCGCGTGGCGGGTTGTGCCACCGCGCTGTCCTCAGGACACAACGTCAGCGACACGCGCAACGGCGGTTGCTCCGGGCTTGACTTGCGTGTTGGGCTGGCCGAACCATGCCGATTCTTCCTTTGCGAGAAGGCCCCGGGAGGTTCGTCATGAAACGGCAATCGATCTCCACCCTCACCGGCGGTCTCCTCATGGCCCTGAGCGGCTCGGCCCTGAGCGGCTCGGCCCTGGCCGCCGGCCTGCCCGATGGAGCCGGCCGGGAGACGGTGGAGGGCACCTGTAGCGCCTGCCACCAGACCAACCAGATCATCCGCTCCTCGGGCTACACGGCCGAGGGCTGGCGCGAGCTGACCAGCACCATGATCGATCTGTCGGGTAGCGCGGAGCTCCAGGGCCGGGTACTCGACTATCTGGCAAAGCACTTCCCGCCGAGCGATAACCGTGCCGCCACCCTGGTGCCCGGGGATCGGCAAATCGCCTTCCGGGAGTGGCAGGTGCCGACCTTGGGCCAGCGCTCCCGCGATCCCATCCAGGCGCCCGACGGTACCATCTGGTGGGCAGGCCAGTGGGCCAACCTGATCGGCAAGATCGATCCTGTGACAGGGGAGATGAAGGAATACCCCTTGCCGAAGGGCGCCATGCCGCACTCGGTGCTGCTCGATGCCGAGGGCAAGGTCTGGTACACCGGCAACAAGAACGGCTCGATCGGCTACCTCGATCCCAAGACCGAAAAGATCACCGTCTTCCAGATGCCGGACCCCGCGGCCAGGGACCCGCACACGGCGATCTTCGATGATCAGGGCATTCTCTGGTTCACCCTGCAGCACTCGAACATGATCGGGCGTCTGGACCCGGCGAGCGGCGACATCAAGCTGGTGAGTGCGCCACGTGCCGGCTCGCGCCCCTACGGCATCAAGATCGACCGGGACGGCAATCCCTGGGTCGCCTGCAACGGCAAGAACTGTCTCCTCGAGGTCGACCGGGAAAGCATGCGCCTCACCGAGGTACTGCTGCCGAACGAGGCGACCACGGTACGTCGGCTCGACATCGCCGGCGACGGCCTGATCTGGTACGTGAACTCATCGCAGGGCCACCTCGGACGCTATGACCCGGCGAGCGGCGAAATCAAGGAGTGGCCGTCTCCCTCGGGCCCGAAGTCGCACCCGTATGCGATCGCCGTGATCGACGGCATCGTCTGGTACAACGA
>JAGRHX010000722.1 GCA_020444775.1 Gammaproteobacteria bacterium | reverse complement strand
CCGAATGGCTGGCCTGCAGCAACTGTCACCCCAGACCGTTCAAGGAGATCGCCGGCGGCAATCCCACCAGCATGGACGAGATCTTCAAGGGCCGCTCGTGCGGCATGTGTCACGACAAGGTCGCGTTCTCGACGTTCGTCTGCGAGCGGTGCCACAGCATCCCGCACCCGGGATCGCCGGCCAGGTGGTGGTAGGAGCGGGCCCGGGTGCGGCAAGGGCACGGTTGTCGGTGATGTCCGAAGACGCGATGTCCGAAGACAGGAGTCTCGCGCCGGCGGCGCCGACGCCGCGATGTCGACCCGGATGGTCCGCGGGTCTGGCGTCGCTGCTGTTGGGCGGTCTGTGCATGGTCGGTTGCGTGACCGAGCAGGAGGCCCTGCAGTCGGACGGGCGTGCACCACAGCTGGTCTGGCCGATGCCGCCCGCGGCGCCCCGTTTCGTCTACCAGACCACCCTCAGAAGCAGCGCGGACATCATCCCGGTCGACCGCACGCAGCGCTTGAAGACCTTGTTGACCGGCGGCGCCGAGCGGGTCGCGCGGATGACCAAGCCGCACTCGGTGGCCGCCGGCGATGGCCGAGTCTACGTCAGCGATACGGTTGCCCGCTGCGTGCATGTGTTCGATGCCAGACGCGGCCGCTATTTCGCCTTCGGGCTGCGACGCGAGGGGCGGTTGGTGAAACCGCTGGGGCTCACGCTGGACGCCGCGGGCCAGGTCTACGTGGCGGACGCCAGCGCCAGACGGGTGGTGATGTTCGACGCCCTGGGTCTGTACCTGGGCAGCTTCGGTGATGACAGCATCTTGCAGCGGCCCACCGATGTCACCGTGAGCGCCGACGGCTCGCGTGTCTACGTGGCGGACGTCGGCGGCGTGGAGAGTGATCGTCATCAGGTCGTGGCTTTCGATCGCGCCGGCCGCGTACTGTTTCGAATCGAGGGACGGGGCGCCGGCCCCGGTCAGCTGAACCTGCCGGTATCGCTGGCGCTTGCCGGGGACGGCACCTTGTACGTGCTCGAGGCCGGCAATTTTCGTGTCCAGGCCTTCGATGCGAGCGGCCGCCATCTGCGCGCATGGGGTAGCGTCGGTCGTGGTTTCGGGCAGTTCGCGAGGCCCAAGAGCGTGGCGGTGGATCGACACGGGCGCGTCTATGTGGCCGATGCCGCCTTCGGCAACGTGCAGGTGTTCGACGCCAGTGGCCGCTTGTTGCTGCCTGTGGGCAGGGCCGCGCGCGAGGACAGGCCCGGCGAGTACGCGTTGCTCGGCGGGGTGTCGGTCGATGCGCAGGGCTTCGTCTACCTGCTGGATCCGCTGTTCAACAAGATCGACGTGCTGCGCATGCTCGATGCGACGGGCACTTGAGCGCTCGGGACGTGCGCGACTTTCGGAGCCCCGCGTCCGATATCGAGACGCTGCGGACGCTTGCCACTCGCGGGACTCGATTCCCGAAACCTGGAATATCCGCCGTGCCGACCGGGCCGCTTCGGGACCTGGCGGTCTGCCCGCGCCCGACGCTAGCGGCATGGAAATTGCTCCTGCCCGGGCGTGGCGCCGCGCTCCTGGACCCTGGGTTCGAACGAGTAGATGAAACCATGGCGAAACTGATGGATGCATGCGCGATGACGCGCTCACCGCGTGCGACCGGAGGGCGGGTGACGCTCTTCCGGCTCGCAGGAACCCTGCTTGCCGTGCTGCTCGCAGCGCCGGCGGCCTTCGCCGCGGGTGACATCGGCACCCGATTCACCAATCAGGGCGGCATCACCAACACCCGGCACAATCTGACCCAGGCACCCTTGGGCGGTGGCGCGGTGCTGATGGATCCGCATCGCAACGACTATGAGGAGGTCTGCGTGTACTGCCACACGCCCCACGGTGCGAATCCGAACGTGGCAGCGCCGTTGTGGAACCGGACGGCCTCCGGGGCCACCTACACGACCTACGATCAGCTCGGCACCTCGAGCCTGACGCAGCCGGTCAGCACACCCGGTGTGAACTCGCTGACCTGCCTGTCCTGTCACGACGGAACGCTGGGGATCGATTCGATCATCAACATGCCCAACCGCAACGGTGCCGGCGTGCCATCGGGCAACTTCTCGACCTCACAGTACTCGGCGCCGCAGGACAACGCGTTTCTCGATACCTGGCGCAATCTGTCCGGCAACAACGCCACCCACGTCACGCTGGGCGATTCAGAGAACACGGTGGGCTGCATGGTCTGCCACAGCGAGGGTTCCAGTTTCTCGAACGCCGTGGACTTCGACGTGTTCGTGATCGGCACGGATCTGCGCAACGACCATCCAGTTGGCGTGCGCTTTCCCGATGCCCCCGGTTCGGACTTCAATCCGACCACCGGCGACATACCCGGCGTCGCCTTCTTCGATCTCGACGGTGACAACCGACCGGACAACGACGAGATACGTCTGTACGACACCGGCGAGGGGCCGGAGGTCGAGTGTGCCTCCTGTCACGACCCGCATGGCGTGCCGTCGGCGGGCCCCGGCTCCACGCATCTTCCGGCCTTCCTGCGAGTCGCCAACATCGGCAGCGGTGTCTGCCTGACATGCCACACCAAGTGAGGCGTGCGGTCTACAGCGGATCCCGGCGGCAAGCCCGGCTGGCGCTCGGCGCGATGCTCCTCGGCCTGCTGTTGCAGCCTTCGGCATTCAGTGCGGAGTCGGTCGAGCCAGGCCGCTCGCAGTCCGCTGACGCGCTGCTGAGCGCCGCCGCGCAACAACGGATGCTGCTCGAGCGGATGGTCAAGGCGTGGTGTCTGAGCGGGCTGGGTGGCGGCAACCAAGCGGCCGGCGGCCAGCTCTACGCCGCCATCGAGCGATTCGAGGCAGCGCTCGCCGTGCTCCGCGCCAACGCCCCTGGATGGCTAGAGCTGGAGCAGGCGCTGGAGCCGCTCGGACAGTCCTGGCTGACGCTCGAGGCGCGACTCGACACGGCGCCCGAGCGGCCCGTGGTGATCGAGGTGGCCGGCAGCGCGCATGCGCTGGGCGAGCGCATGGACGTTGTGCTGCGGGTGCTGAGGCAAGCCCTGGAAAGCGCCGGCGTGGAGCCGCAGCAGCCGGACGCACGAGCGCGCTGGCAGGCGTTGCTGGAACGACAACGCATGCTCTCGCAACGGCTGGTCAAGAACTACGTGCTCATGGCTTGGGGCGTCGAGGCGGGCGATGGGTTCGACACGAGCCGTGAATTCGCGGCCGCCTGGGCGGACTTCGAGCGTTCCCTGGCAGACCTGCGCGAGATTGCCGACGGCACGCCTGGTCTCGGCGAGGAGCTGGCCGCGGTCGAGGATCAATGGCGCTGGATGAAGAGTGCCCTGGGTCTGGGCCGCGAGCGATATTTCTATCCCACCATCGTCGATGACGCGGGTGAGAAGATCCTGGCGGCGATGGATCGGATCGCGACCGTGCAACAGACGTCCGACGCCGTGCCATACCCACCCGAACGAGGCGATGCAGACATGGTTCGAGAACGATGAGCCGCTATCTGGTGCCGGCGGTCCTGTTCACCGCGCTGATCGTGGTGCTGGCGTTGGGGCTGGGAAGTAATCCACGGCTGGTGCCGTCGCCGCTGCTCGGCAAGCCGTTGCCCACGTTCGAGCTGAGTCGCCTGCGCGAGCCGCGAACGATGATCGACCATCATGCGCTCAAGGGTTCGGTCGCCCTGCTCAATGTCTGGGCGACCTGGTGCATCTCCTGTCGTCAGGAGCACGACATGCTGCTGCGCATCTCGGCCGAGCAGGCAGTGCCGATCTTCGGTCTCAATTACAAGGATTCGCGCGAGGCCGCGGTGCGCTGGCTCGACCAGCTCGGCGATCCCTATGTCGCGGTCGCCTTCGACCCGCGCGGCGAGCTCGGTCTGGACCTGGGCGTCTATGGTGCGCCCGAGACCTATCTGCTCGATGCCGCGGGCAACGTCGTCTACAAGCACATCGGACCCATGACAGAGTCGGTATGGACTCAGACCTTGTTGCCCAGGATCCGATCCATCCGCGGAGGATCCGGTTGACATGCTGACATTCTGGTTGCTTGCAGCGTTGATGATGGTCGTGGCGATCGCAATCATCCTGCCGACGCTCGTGCTCGGGCGTGGCTCCGGGCAGGAGACCCGGCGCCTCACCAACCTCGCGGTATTCGACGAGCGATTCCAGGCGCTGGAGGAGGCCCGTCGGGAGAGCCGTCTGTCGGGCGCCGAGCTGGAAACGGCTCGAGCGGAGATCGAGCGACAGATGTTGAACGACCTGCAGCCGCGCACCGAAGGGACGCAGACGCGCGGTCGTGGCGTGGGGCTGGCGCTGACGCTCGCGATGGTCCTGCCGCTGGCCAGTGTGGCGATGTATCTGCAGTTCGGTAGTCCGCAAGCCCTGAACGCCAGACCCCTGCAAAGGTCGGCTGATTCGGACGCGAAGGCCGGCGACGCTACCGTGACCGCGGGTGAGTCCAGCGGATCGAGCGTGGCGGCGGATGCTGGTACACCGCACTCGGTGCAGGAGATGGTCACGCGCCTTGCGCAGCGATTGCGCGGCGCGCCCGATGATCCAGATGGCTGGTTGATGCTCGGCCGCAGCTATGCGGCGATGAACCAGCTACCCCAGGCCAGGGACGCGCTCATGGAGGCGAACCGACGCAGACCCGATGACCCGACCACGCTGGTCGCGCTGGCCGAGGTTGTGGCCGGTTTGAACCAGAACCGACTGGCCGGTGAGCCGATGGAACTGATCCAGCAAGCCCTGGCAAGCGACCCGAACTTCGCGCGAGCGCTGTGGCTCGCCGGCCTGGGTGCCTATAGAGCGGCCGATGCGGCTACCGCGGTTGGTTATTGGGAGCGGTTGTTGGGAGTGCAGGGCCTGGACGCCGGCTCGACCGCCCAGGTCCGCGACGCGATTGCCCAGGCGCGCGAGCACCTCGGTCGTGCAGGGGTCGCCGCCACGGGCGCGACTGCACCCGCCCAGACCGCGAGCGCCGAAGGCGGCGACGCGGCTCAGGTCACCGCGCTCGTCTCGATTGCCCCGGAGCTCGCCGGACGTGCCTCGCCCGACCACGTGGTGTTCGTGTATGCGCGTGCCGCGCAGGGGCCACGCATGCCGCTCGCCGTGCAGCGACTCACTGTCGCGGACCTGCCGCGGGCGGTCACGTTGGACGACAGCATGGCGATGGCACCGGCGATGCGTCTGTCGTCCTTTCCTGAGGTGGTGCTGGCAGTCCGCGTCTCCAGCAGCGGAAGTGCGACGCCGACCCCAGGCGACCTGGTTGGCGTGAGTCCGGTCATCTTGAATCGCACCGTCCAGCCCGTGCCTCTGGTGGTCGATCGAGTCAGTCCGTGAACCGACGCGAGCGGGGTCGTCGAGGGTCGCTGGCAAACGCCGCGCTGGCTGCCGTGTTCATTTCGGCACTGACGGTCGGGTCGGGTTGCGTTCGTACCCCCGAAGCTCCGTCCCATCCACGGCTACAGACGCCCATTCATCGCCTCAGCGCCGACGGCGTCACGTTGCAGGTGTCGACTCAGGCGCAACTCCTCCAGCGCGCCCTGGCCGCGGATGTCGTCTACCTCGGTGAAAAGCATGACAACATGGCGCAACATCGCCTGCAGTCATGGCTGTTGCGCTCATTGGTCGATGCTGGCGCGCGCCCCGCGCTGGGCCTGGAAGCGGCCGCTGTCGAGCAGACCGCCTTGTTGATGGAGTTCACCCAGGCGAATCCACAGCATGCGCACTCGCAGATGCTGGAAACACGACTGCGAATGGGCTTGGGTTGGGGTGCCGAGCAGGACGAGCGCTGGCGGCTCTACGGGCAGCTGCTGAGGACGGCCCGGGCACATCAGCTCGAGACCTTCGGTATCGACCTGCCGATGGCGCTGCGTCGGCGTCTGGTCAAGGTCGGACGCGCGGAGCTGTCAGCGCTAGAGACACGCGGGCTCGCATCGGTGGCTCCGGCCGCGGACACCTATCGGCTCCAGATGCTGGAGCGCTTGAAGGCCGCGCATTGCGGACATGGCGGCGCGGCCTATCTGCAGCGGCTGTTCGAGACCTGGGAGCTGCGGAACGAAACAATGGCCAGGGCAATCCTGACCATGCTCGCTGCCGATCGAGTGGGTCCCGTGGTCATCGTTGTCGGGGCTGGTCATGTCGGGGACGAGCGCGCGCTGGTCCGTCGTGTGAAGAATGCGCGGCCCGATGTCAATCAGCTCGCGCTGGGCTTCGTGGAGGTCGGCCAGGGCGAGGGCCGGGTTGCGGAGCAGATGTCGGATAGCGGCATGGCTTACGACTTCATCTGGTTCACGCCCAAGATGGGTGTATCGATGCACGAGGCTTGTGAGCAATTCGCCAGGGCGATGGCCAAGGTCGGCAGAGAAGACAGCGGTAACATGGATTGAGACGCATCCGATCCCCGACCTGGTCGGAAGCGCGGTGACGGGGTGTATAAGCGACGTCCATGTCGCAATTGCTCGCCGAGTCTCACAAGCCGGAGAAATAGGCTGCTAGATCCTCTATATCCGCATCACTCAGGTTCTTCACCATGGGCGCCATGCTCGGGTCGTTTCGTGATCCGTCCCTGAACGCCTTGATCTGTTTGATCAGATACTGCTCCTTCTGTCCCGCCAGGTTCGGCCACATCGGGTT
>JAGRHX010000721.1 GCA_020444775.1 Gammaproteobacteria bacterium | reverse complement strand
TGAAGGTCTTGCCCAGCATCACGAAGCCCCTACCGTCCTCGGACCGCGCCCCCAGATGCAGATTGCTGAGCCAACCGCGCCTCCGGCCACTACCCCACTCGGCGGCCAGCACCACGAGATCCAGGGTATGTGCTTGCTTGAGCTTGAGCCAGGCGGCGCCCCGACTGCCGGCCTGATAGGTCGACTGGAGTGACTTGATCATCACACCCTCGTGACCAACCTCTTGCGCGGTACGAATGAAGTCCTCGGCGACCTGCTCACGGTGCGGGTGGTCGGCCAGCAGCTGCAGACGTGGAACGATGATCTCGGCCGGCAATCGCTCCTGCATGAGCGAGACGCGCTCACGCAGGTCGCGATCGATGAGCGGACGATCCCAGTACAGACAGTCGAACGCAAACAATCGCAGCGGAAGACGACGCCGCCGGTCATCGCTGTCACCACGCCGCCCGAAACGACTCATGGTCACCTGAAAGGGATGCGGTCGGCCATCCTCACGCAACGCCAGGAGCTCACCATCCAAAACCATGTCGCCCATTGGCAATGCCTCGATCACGGCCAGCACCTCAGGCACCCGAGCCGCGATCTCGTTGAGATTTCGAGTAAATACCTCGATGCGTCCAAGATAGCGATGCACCTGGACCCGCACGCCGTCCAGCTTGTAATCGATCAGCGCCTCGGGCATCAGCTGCAGCGCGGTCGCCAGATCGTCGACCGGCGAGGCCAGCATCGGTCTGACCGCCCGACCGGGCAGCAGATCGAAGTCGCCCAGTGCGCCGGCTCCCTCACTCAGCACGGCTATGGCGACCGCCCGGGTGTCCCCGGCAAGCATGATTGCACGCCGGATTTCAGCCGCATGGAGGCCGCTGGCACGGGCGATGGCATCGGCCATGACGCCGTCCAGGGCTCCCTGACGCAGCTCACCCAGGACCAGGCGACGCAGGAAGCTCTGCTCCGCCTTGGTGGCCCGCGCGAACAGTTCTCGCAGCAGCTGCTGGCGTCGCGCGCCCGACCCGGCGCCACGCGTCTCGGCCAGCTCCGTGAAGGCCGCGTCCACTGTCCGTAGGCTCAGCATCGCGCGCGGCGCGTAGGCGCCGTCCAGCGAGTCGAGCGCGGCCGGGCCCAGGCCGATCCGGCCCTGCCGCAGCTGGCCGCTCAGATGACTCACGCCGATCGGGACCTCGACGGTGTCCAGCTCACGCAGCAGGCTCGCGAGCGCCTCGATCTTCGCCCGGCGGCCAGGCGTGCGCGCGATGGCGTCGGAGGTCTGCACCAATCGTTCGTACAGCATCACTGAAGGTTCGAGGTCTCGGGCATGGCCGGGCAGGTCGGGGAAACGTCACGGGCTCGGGAACGTGCGCTCAGCATACCAGCGCCCGTCCACCGTCGAGCGAAACACGCAATCGTGCGCGGCCGCGAGCTTCAGCCCAGATAGAGTCGACCAGCGGGATAACGGATGGCAGCGCGTGAGCGGGTCGCCAGGAAGACCCCGAGCGTCAGCGGCCCCATCCGGCCGATGAACATGATCATGGCCAGGGTGCCCTGACCCAAGGCATCGAGGTCGGCGGTCAGGCCGCGACTCAGTCCCACGGTGCCAAAGGCCGAGACCACCTCGAAGGCCAGATCGAACATGGGCTGCGGATTGCTCAAGGCAATCACGAAGGTGCCGCCGGTGACCAGGACCATCGCCACCACCGTCAGGGCCAGCACCTTCATTACGTCGTCGGTCTGCAGGCTGCGTCCGAACACATGGATCTGGGGACGACGCCTGAAGAACGCGAGGGTCGCCAGGAACAGCACCGCGAGGGTCGTGACCTTCAGACCACCGGCGGTCGAGGTGGTACCACCACCGATCAGCATCAGCACGATCATCAACAACGCGGTGCTTTGATGCAGCGCTGCGATGTCGAGCGTGTTGAAACCGGCGGTGCGCGTGGTCACCGATTGAAACCACGCCGCCAGCACCCTGCCGGCGTCGTTGCCCAGACCACCCAAGGTTCCCGGATTGCGCCATTCCAGCGCCGCAATCAGCACCGTGCCCGTGACCCAGAGCACCACGCTGCCACCCAGCGTCAACCTCGCGTGCAGCGACAGACGCCGCCAGCTTCGCCGATGCCCCAGCTCCCACAGCACCACGTAGCCGATACCGCCGATGACGATCAGCGCGCCGACCACCAGGTTGACCAGCGGATCGTCGACCCAGCCACTGAGGCTGTCGGCGGACAGCGAGAACCCGGCGTTGTTGAAGGCCGATACGGCGTGGAACACCGCCTGCCAGATGCCTTCCGGCCAGCCGTACACGGGAACGAAGCGCGCCGCCAGCAGCAACGCACCGACCAGCTCGCAGACCAGCGCAACCCGAACCGCGATCCAGACCAGGCTCATCAGCTCCACCAGCGAGGTATGATGCAGGTCCTCGCGCAGGAAGATCCGCTCGCGCAGTCCGACCTGCATACCCATCAACGACAACACCAGGACCGCGACGCTCATCAGGCCTATACCGCCGAGCTGAATGAGGGTCAGGATCACGATCTGCCCGGTCACGCTGAACTGACTGCCGGTATCGACCACGGTGAGACCGGTCACGGTCACCGCCGAGACCGCCGTGAACAACGCCTGGCCGAGACCGATGGGCTGCTGATTGCACAACGGTAGCGACAACAGCAGACCGCCGAGCAGCACCAGACCCGCATAGAAGCTCGCGAGCAGCACCGGTGGCGGGATGTCGAGCTGCGATGGCACGCGCAGAAATCGCCACAGCCAGGTCTCGACCAGCAGCCGGTTCACGCGCCCGCGCAGGCCCTGAAGCAGCCGCACCGGTGTTCAGACCTTGTCACTGAACTGGCGCAAGGCCTGGCGCCGGCCGAGCAGCAACAAGCGATCGTGCTCGCGCAGGATGGTGTCAGCCCGCTCGGGTGGCAGGTACTCCGAACCACGCATCAGGCCCAGACAGCGCAGCTCGTCGATACCGCCCAGCCCGAGCTCACCAAGCGACCTGCCATCAAGCTGCTTTGGAACCTCGAAATTGACCACGTTGAAACCGTTGCCCAGGCTCACGTAGTCATAGACGGATGGATTGTGCAACATCTGCGCGACGTGCATGCCGAACTCTCGCTCCGGCTCCACGACCCTGTCGGCGCCGATCTTGGACAGGATACGATGATGGGTTCGGGACACGGCCTTCACCCAGATCTGCTCGACGCCCAGCATCTTCACGTTCATCGTCGAGACGATGCTCGCCTCGAGATCGTTGCCGATGGCGATCAGCACCGCGTCGTAGCGACCGAGGTCCAGCTCCTTGAGGGCACGCTCGTCACGTCCGTCCGCGATCACCGCATCGCTGAGCAGATCGGCGAGCTGGCTGACCGGCAGCTCGTCACAGTCGATACCGATCACCCGGTTACCCAGTCGGGCCAGCTCTACCGCCACCGTACTGCCAAAGCTGCCCAGGCCGATCACGGCGAAGGCCCGGTGCTCGATATCCTTCTTCATTGACGAGCTCGCTATCTGAATCTGTCTGGCAGACCGCTTCGACGCGGCGAATCCAGCCGAATGGCGGATGAGATACGCGGACCGCGAATCAGCGCTCGGGCGTGGACTCGCCGGTCAATCGGACCGGGTCGAGCAGACGCTCCAATTCGTCGCGGTCGAGTCCGCTCAGCTCCTCGGCGACGTCGACGATGGGCCGTCGCTGCGACCAGGCCTGCTTGACGATCTCCGCAACCCGGTCGTAGCCGAAGCGCTCATTGAGCGCGGTTGCCAGGATCGGATTGCAGCGCAGCGACTCGGACAGGGACGCGACGTCAGGCTGCATGCCCGGGATCACCCGCTCTGACAACGCGGTGACGCCGGCAGTGAGCAAGCCCAGGCTCTCGCAGGTGTTGCTCGCCGCGACCGGCAGCATGCAGTTGAGCTGGAAGTTACCGGACTGCCCGGCAATGGTCACCGTGGTGTCGTTACCGATCACCTGCGCACAGATCATCGTGATCGCCTCCGGGATCACCGGATTCACCTTTCCAGGCATGATGCTGCTGCCGGGCTGCAGGGCCGGCAGGCTGATCTCGGCAAGCCCGGCAAGCGGTCCGCTCGACATCCAACGCAGATCGTTGCCGATCTTCATCAGCGCCACCGCCAGGGTCTTCAGCTGGCCGTGCAGCTCGACCACGTCATCGATGCTGCTGATGCCTTCGAAGAAGCTGCTCTTTGGCACGAAAGCCTGCCCGGTGGTGGACGACAGCCGTTGCGCGAAGCGCAACGCGAACTCCGGATGCGCGTTCACACCGGTACCGATCGCCGTGCCGCCTTGCGGCAAGGCCAGCAATCGCCCCAGACAGCCACCAATACGCTGTCGACTCGCTGTCATCTGCGCCTGCCAGCCGGAAAGCTCCTGGGCAAAGGTCAGTGGCATGGCATCCATCAGGTGCGTGCGCCCGGTCTTGGTCACCGATCGCAACGCCCGCATGCGCTCGCCCAGCGACGCCTCCAGAGACTCCAATGCCGGATTCAGCCGCTCGACGATGCCGAGCACGGCGGCGATACGGATACAGCTCGGCACCACGTCGTTGGAGCTCTGACAACGATTCACGTCGTCGTTGGGGTGCACCTCGAAGCCACCGGCTTCGCTTGCCAGCCTCGCGATGACCTCGTTGGCATTCATGTTGAAGCTGGTACCCGAACCGGTCTGGAATACATCGACCGGAAATGCCTGATCCAGCTCTCCAGTCGCGATTCTCTGCGCGACCTCGATGATGGCCGCTGCCTTACGGGGGTTCAGCAGACCGAGCTCGCCGTTCACCTGCGCGGCGCTGGCCTTGACCAGGCCGATGGCACGGATCATCAGCGCTGGCATCCGACGCTCGCTGAAATCGAAGTTGTCCAGAGCCCGCTGGGTCTGTGCGCCGTGCAGCGCATCGACAGGCACACGCACCTCGCCGAGCGAGTCGCGCTCGATACGATAGCCAGCCGTCGTGACGCCGACGCCAGTTCGTTCTTTTTCAATGCTTGGCATGATCTGCTCCCGATATGGGTGCGGGCATGGAGCCAGCGCAGCACGGCCGGCACCATACGAGAATGGCTCAGACCAGACCAATCCTACAGCACGCCGATACGAGCAGTCGGGCAGGGAATGCGCGTGCTGATGTCCGGCGGTGCGTTTGCCCCGCGTACGGCTGATCACAACCAACGCAGCGCCCGACTTGCCGGTCATGTCATCGGACGCTCGGCCTGCGCCGATAGTGGTCGAGATCGGGCGCCAGATGCGCGAGATCCCGCGGCATGCCTGGCCCGGCAGGACGCCTGTACGGTCTGTCACACGCGCTCCAGGCGTCCGCCGATACGTCCGCATCCCCAGAGCGGCATGCAAGTTGCTGTGTCTGTCGTACCTGCGCTCAGCAACGCCAGGTGCAGGAGCGAACGACAGCGGCGACCTCATCGAATCCATACCGTCGTCGTCGTCATTCCACCTGCTTCACATCCCGATACACCGGAGAACTGCAATGACCGCGACACGCGAAGACAAGACCAAGAGCAAACGTCCCGAGAAGAATCAGGGCGAGGGCAATCGCGAGGCCGCACAACGCTACAACCAGGCACAACGCGAGTTCGTCCAGTCAGGTGCGGTGGATACGCATGCCGAGGACCGGCGCGAGTCCGATGCCGACCAGGAACCGCGTCTGCAGGATGCCGAGAAGGAAGGCCGGTCACGCGCCAAGGAGTTCGATCCCGCGGTGCAACGGGACTACGAGCATTCGCAACGTTGAGCTCGGATGCGGCCGCGAGCGCATCCGTAGGTCGAGGCACCACTTCCCCCCTTTCCTCAGCGCCCGCAACTGCAGGAGGACCACATGAGACAGCAGCACGAACCTGGACACGATTCGGGCAAGATCGATCGCATTCGCAACGACCCACGGGCCTTCTATGCCAACCCGTGGCAGGTGCTCAGCGACGACACGCTGAACGACAGCCAAAAGCAGTCGGTGCTGGAGCGCTGGGTCCTCGACGAGAAGGCACTGGCGCGTGCCGACGACGAGAGCATGAGCGGTGGAGAGCAGCCCGTGCTCGCCCAGGCCAGCGATGCACTGAAGACGTTGCGGAGCAGAATCAGCAGCACGGGAGCATCGCTCGGCTCGCTCGTCGGTGAGCACAAGCTGGCGGGCGTCTACGACTCACGCGCAAGCGCCGAGTCCGCGCGCCTGGCGTTCATCGAATCCGACCATGACGTCGAGCGAATCGCGCTGCTCGGACCACAAGATATCGATCAGCTGCAGTTGGATCTGGAGCCGACGAACAACGCCGCGGGTCGCGAAGTCGCCATCGGCGCCGGAGTCGGCGCCGGGGGAGGCATGGCCTTGAGCGCGATGTTGGGCGCGGCACCGATCAGCGTGTTCATCGCCGCACCGGTGCTTGCCACCTTTGCCGCTACCGGACTGGGGGCGGCGCTGGGCGCCGGTGTCGCCGGCGCCAACTCCGTACAATTGCGCGAAGCTGACTTTCGCGCCCTGCTCGACGAAACCTTGCGAGGCGGTCACTGGTGCCTGGTGGTATCGGTTGACAACGAGCGACAGGCATTGGAAGCCCAGACCCTGCTCGCACAGACCCATGCCGATGCCGCCATCGACCAATATGGCAGCGTGCACGACAGCGGCTCGCGCGAAGTCTGAGCCCCCGATCCCCGGCACATTCGCCGCGCTCCCGGCCGGCGGCGCCCACGGTGGCGCTGTCCGTTCCGGGGTTCCAGCCGTCGCTACTCAGCAGCACTTCCTTGCGGCCACTTGCTTCGCTCAAGGGGAGGGCTCGGCCCCATCCCCATCCCCATCCCCAGCCCTCGCCCAACGCCCGCCGGCGCCATCTCGCACCGGGGCATTGCAACTCTCCAGGCGAAGACGTTCGGCTCGAATCCCCCAATCAGCAGTTGAATGACCCCGATCACGGGGCCGATGCGGTGCGCCCGCTCCTCAGCGTGGCGGGTCCGGACCGGCATGGAGCTCCCATGCTTGCTTGGGAAATCCAACGCAAGCGCATGAAACCTGGACGATTTGGGGCTCTGGAACGGGTTTACAACCAGATTGCCCCCGAGTTCGGCCATAAGCGGCACGGCGTTTGCTAATTCCATGACAAGGACTACAAGAGCATCCAGCACACACGGCGCCGAGCAACTCCGCGATCGGGCCAGACGTGACGGATTCTTAAGCTCCTGATCCGGAACGACAGCCAGTCGTAGCTGTCTACGAGAACAGAAGCGAAACCGAAGGCGCGCCACCAGCAACCCGAACAGCGCGCACATGTAGTAGGAGAGTGACTCATGACTCATGCAGAAATCGCCGAGCTCGCCCACGTTCCGTTCGAACCCGGGCTCTTCGAGTCGGACGATGACTCCGATGTCTGTCTGCAAAGTCTCGTCGAGCAGCTGCGGTCTCGACCCGAGACGATTGAAACCACGCTGGAGGAGGTCGTGGCGGCGGTTTATGACTCGGCGACCGAAGCTGACTCCCCCGAGCTGCTTGCCGCCACCGTGGCTTCGCTGTTGCAACATGCACGCAGCCGTTGTCAGGGTCGCTACAGTGGCTCTCGACTGCTGGCGCTGGACGACGACAGCTGGCAGACCGAGGCCATCAGAGTCGCCTGACCGACCATAGGGCCAATCGGCCCGCCCGCCTTCCGAATGCCGGCGACCGCCAGGTCGCCGGTGTTTCTCTTCGCCGTTCCCCCCAGCTCCCCGCCGATAATGTCCCTGCTCTTGCCTGGCACCCGTCCGCGGATCGCCTGCCTGCTCCAGCCCCCACACTTCGTTCCTGTTCGACACCACCCGGGTTGTGACGGAGTACATCTCGTCATCGCCGCTCAGTGCGCGTTTTCCCCACACCAGGACCAAAAGCCCCACCGTCGGGCCGTATTCATCAATCGTCAGCCGCCGGACGCGCCGTGCGCCACAAACCCGTCCTCTCGCAACGCCGCGGGGCGCCCCGGGTTCGCAGACATTGCTCACCTTCGCGCCCTTCCATCACGGTGCTGGCACATCGATTGCAGCATCTGGTTCGTAGAAAAGTGTTGATGACAGATCAATGTGAATCCGGTCGGGCTGGTCGGCACTCGATACCGCACCGTCCGACGTACACATCGATACGAAGACCTATCGCAACTCAGGAGAACGAGCGATGAACTGGGATCAGATCGAAGGCAATTGGAAACAGCTCCGCGGCAAGGCTCAGGAGAAATGGGGCAAGCTCACGGATGACGATCTCGACGTCATCGAAGGACGACGCGATCAGCTCGCCGGACGCATACAGGAACGCTACGGAAAGTCCAGGGAGGAAGCGGAGCGCGAGATCGATCGCTGGAGCAATGACCTGCATTGAGAACGGAGGCCCGAACGATGATCCAACGTTACATTCGAAGCGGCTGCCTGCTGGCGACCCTGGCCATGCTGCTCTTTGGAACCACCGCCTGCAATACCATGGAGGGTGCGGGCAAGGACATCGAGAGCGCGGGCGATGCCATCGAGGATACGGCCCGCGATACCCGTAAGAAGCTGTAATGCAGGATCGCCGTCAGCCCGGAGTGCCTTCGGGCTGACGGCGTGGTGGGGCGGGACGCGAAGATATCTCAGTTGAATATCTCGGGCGCGCCGAGCTCGCGATGAATCTGGTTGCAGTCCGCACCGGACAAGCGCAGAGCGCGTGCCAGCTCGGCCAGATACTCGGCCTCGGCCTGGTCGTCCAGCTCGATGGCCAGCAGCGACACGGCATAGACCTCACGGGCCATGTCGGCCGGCACGTCGGCAGCGAGCGCACGTGCGTCTACAGGGGCCTGCAAGGCCGAATGCAGAAACGCCCGTTCGTTGTCATCCAGCTCGCCGAGTCGATCGAGGATCCGCTGCTCCTCACTGGCATCCAGTCGACCATCGGAGCGGGCGGCGCCAATCATCGCGCGCACCAGGATCTCGGCACGCGCTTCCAGGTCCGGCTGCTGCATCGCCATCGCTGCAGCGCTCTGTGGCTCACCACCGAACATGCTTCCAAACAGGTCACCCATGTCGACGGCGGAAGCCGAGCCGCGGCCGCTGCCCGACATCCGCCCGGCCGCGTAACGAGCAAGCGCCGCCATGGCGATTCCGCCGAGGACACCACCCAGGCCACCGCCCAGGCCACCACGTCCACTGCGCCGGCTGGAGCCACCTAGAGCACCGCCGAGGAGCCCGCCCAGGCCCACGTCCGAGGCCGAGCGAGCGCGCCCGCTGCCGCCGCCCAAGGCCGAGCCCAGCAGATCACCGATCACCTGTCCCCCCAATCCCGAGGACATCGAACCACCGCCGAGCAGACTGCCGAGAATCTTCACCGCATCCATCCCACACCTCCCGCTTCCGGGTTGCTGTTGCCATCGATCGGCCCGCCTCCGGCCATCACCACATGCAAACCACACGCGACCCGGAGTGGACGGTCCGAAGTGGCCCTGAGTGGAAGACCACCCCGTCCGGCCTCCCGCGCCGGTCTGTATCAGCCAACCGGCAGCCAGTCGAAGGCCTGCCGATGACGTGACTCGAAGCCATCGAACTCGGCGTCATAGCTGAGCGTCACGCCGATGTCGTCCAGACCGTTGAGCATCCGATACTTGTCGAATGCGTCAATCTCGAACGCGTGCGCGCGCCCGTCCGGCGTGTGCACCTGCTGCGCATCCAGATCGATGTCGATCTGCGCGCCCGGATTCTGGTGCAGCCAAGCCCGCAGCGCGTCGCATACCTCGCGCGGTAGACGCACCGGCAAGACACCATGCTTCATGCAGTTGTTGTAGTGGATGTCACCGAAGCTGGGCGCGATGACGGCACGGATGGCGTTGCTCGCCAGTGCGTAGACCGCGTTCTCGCGCGACGAGCCACAACCCCAGTTGACATCTGCGACGATGATCCGACCGTCTCGGTAGGGTGCGCGGTTCAAGATGAAGTCCGGTCGCTCATTGCCCTCGGCGTCGTAGCGCAGGTCGTGGAACAACACGTGCGCGTACGGTCCGTCCTCGGGCATGAGACGCAGGAAGCGCGCCGGGATGATCTGGTCGGTGTCACAGTTGGCGATGTCAACCGGGACGGCGATGGCCTTGAATCGAGTGAAAGCTTCCATATCAGCCTCTGTCGAGCATCTGACGCACGTCCGTGAAATGACCGCTGACCGCGGCCGCGGCCGCCATTGCCGGACTGACAAGGTGGGTACGGCTGCCGGGGCCCTGACGGCCACGGAAGTTACGGTTGCTGGTAGAGGCCGATCGCTCACCCGGCTTCAAGGTGTCACCGTTCACTCCCACGCACATCGAGCAACCCGGCATACGCCACTCGAAGCCGGCCTCTGTGAATACCTTGTCCAGTCCTTCGGCCTCGGCCTGTTGCTTGACCAGGCCCGAGCCCGGCACGACGAGGGTGGGCACCAAGGCCTTACGGCCGCGCGCCACCTGTGCGGCGACCCGCAGATCCTCGATACGCGCATTGGTGCAGGCGCCGATGAAGACCTTATCGACTCGAATCTGATCCAGCGACATCCCCGGTCTCAGGTCCATGTAGTCGAGGGCTGCCTGCATCGCGGCACGCTTCTCCGGGTCTGCTTCGCCGTTCGGGTCCGGGATCCGACCGGTGATCGGCAGCGCCTGCTCGGGGCTGTTGCCCCAGGTGACCATCGGCGCGATCCGATCGCCACGCAGACCGACCTCGCGGTCGAAGCGGGCATCCGGGTCGCTGGGCAGCCGCTGCCAATGCTCCAGCGCACGATCCCAGTCACTGCCCTGCGGCGCGAACGGACGGTTCTTGACATAGGCGAAGGTCGTCTCGTCGGGCGCGACCATGCCGATCCTGCATCCCGCTTCGATGCTCATGTTGCACAGGGTCAGCCGCCCCTCCACCGACAGTCCACGTATCGCCTCCCCGGCATATTCGATCGCATGGCCGCTGCCACCGGCCGCGCTGATCTGCTCGATGATGGCAATGATCACGTCCTTGCCGGTCACACCAAAGCCAAGCTGGCCGTCAACCGTGATCCGCATGGTCTTGGGCTTCTTCTGCCACAGGCACTGGGTGGCGAGCACGTGCGCCACCTCCGATGCACCGATGCCAAAGGAAATGCAGCCTAGCGCGCCGTGGGTGGAGGTGTGCGAGTCACCGC
>JAGRHX010000720.1 GCA_020444775.1 Gammaproteobacteria bacterium | reverse complement strand
TTCACCGCGATCACCGGCGTCAACACGCTGTTCAACGCGCTGTTGAACGCCCCCGGATTCGCGAGTCTGGATTTCTCCCGGCTCAAGGTCAGCCTGGGTGGTGGCATGGCCGTGCAGCGTACCGTTGCCGAGCAATGGCGTCAGGTCACCGGGCATACGCTGATCGAGGCGTATGGCCTGACCGAGACCTCGCCGGCGGTTTGCATCAATCCGTTGGATCTTGCCGAGCACAATGGCAGCATCGGACTGCCGGTCCCATCCACCGAGGTCAAGATCATCGATGCCGCAGGCGAAGAGCTGCCGGTGGGCGAGGTCGGCGAGCTGTGTATACGCGGGCCACAGGTCATGCGTGGTTACTACGACAAGCCAGAGGAGACCGCTGCAACGCTGGATGCCGATGGTTGGCTGCACAGCGGCGACGTGGCGCGTCTGGACGAGCACGGCTTCGTCTACATCGTGGACCGCAAGAAGGACATGATCGTGGTCTCGGGGTTCAACGTCTATCCGAACGAAATCGAGGATGTGCTGGCGGCCCACCCCGAGATCCTTGAGGTTGCAGCCATCGGTGTACCGGACATCCACTCGGGCGAGGTGGTCGCGATCGTGGTGGTGCGCAAGAAGCCGGATCTGCAGGAGGCGGCGCTACGCGATTACTGTCGCAGCCAGCTCACCGGCTACAAGCGACCCAAGCACATCGTCTTCGTCGATGAGTTGCCCAAGAGCAACGTCGGCAAGATCCTGCGGCGCGAGCTGCGCGATCAGTTCGCCGATCGACTTGGCTCGGCCGGCTGAAGACAGCGTTGCCCGCGCCTGCCACACGCTGCTTTCGGGCGAGTGCGCGGCGCCGCGCGGGCCCGCTTCGATGAAGGTCGCAATCCTCTCTGACACCCACGGTCAGCTGAACGATCAGCTGCTGGCCCGGATGCATGGTGTGCAGCACATCGTGCACGCGGGTGATGTCGGCTCCACACGGGTCCTGGAGGCGTTGCGCGCGACCACGGACAGGGTGCTGGCGGTGCGTGGCAACAACGACGTGGAGAGCAAGTGGCAGGGCGCGCTGAACGCGCTCGAGGCGCTCCCGGAGGAGGCCATGTTGTCGCTGCCAGGTGGTGTCCTGCAAGTGGTGCACGGCCATCGCACGCGTAGCGCGCGCCGACGTCACGAGGAGCTGCGCGAACGTTTTCCTGACGCCCGGATGATCGTCTACGGTCATTCGCATCGTCTGTGCCTGGATACGGCGCGGTTGCCGTGGGTCGTCAATCCCGGGGCCGCGGGCCGCGCCCGTACTTTCGGCGGCGCATCGATGTTGATGTTGCATGTCGGTGATGGCGCCTGGCGCATCGAAGTGGTCAAGTCGATGCTCGGAACTGGCTGACTCCCGGGTGATATCTGGTTGACGGTGGGTAAGGTGTCGCTCACCCCTGTTCGGCTGCGGATATCGCCGCGACGGTTGATACATCGGCCGGCGACGCGCTATACAGGAACAGCGTCTGGCTAGGCACGTTCCGCGCCGTCGCGATGGGGGAGTAATCGTGCCGGCCTGGACAATCTCATGAACACCATCTCGGGCTATTTCCTATGCGCCTTTTCTGCTCGTCCCGTTTCGTGCTCGGCCGTCGCAGCACGAAGCTGTCGCGCCGAGGACTGGCAGTCATGCCGGTGCGCTCCTGGGTCATCGTGTTGGCGTTGCTCTGTTTCGGCCGACTCGTGTACGGCAACGAGGTGAGCATCCTGGGGGCGAGCTTCCGACTGAGCGGCAGCGGCGCCTGGGACGTGAGCGTCACGCTGCGCCACGAGGACGCCGGGTGGGATCACTACGCGGATGCCTGGCGAATCGTCAGCGGAGACGGTGCCGTGCTCGGCACACGAACCCTGTACCATCCGCACGAGAACGAACAGCCGTTCACTCGCTCACTGAGTGGCATCGCAATCCCACCAGCGACCCGTGTGGTGTTCGTGGAAGCACATGACAAGGTGCATGGTTGGTCCACGCAACGATTGCGTGTGGACCTGGCTCGGGCCGAGGCCGGGCGGCTGGATGTCAAACCCTGAACAGGTAGCGACGCACGCGGGAACGCGCGTTCGACATTCCTTGTCGGCACGGTCATCCAATCGACGCAAGCTGGCTATCGAATCAGGCTGGTAGCGAGGCGACGTTACCGAGGTGGATGTCGCCGTCTCGCCACAGCAGCACACGTTCATCCTGGTACCAATCACCGAGAACGATGCGGCGCGCCCGCCGGCCGTCGAGCTCCAGATCGTGAACCGCTGGCCGGTGAGTGTGCCCATGGACCAGGGTGACCGTCTGGTGACGGCGCATGACCTCGAGCACCGCGCCGTCGCTGACGTCCATGATCTCTTCTGGCTTGATCACGGTGGCGGCGGCGCTCTGGGCCTTCATCGACATGGCCTGCGCGGCGCGCGACTCGATGCTCTGGGCGAGAAAGCTGGCCTGGGCCCCGGGATCGCGGACGCGCTTGCGGAATGCCTGGTAGGTGAGATCCCGGGTGCACAGGGTATCGCCGTGCATCAACAGCACGGGCTCGCCGTCCAATTGCACCAGGGCCTCCTCGTCGAGAAGCTGGCACCCGGTGCGCGCACACAGCGCCGAGCCGATGAGGAAATCATGATTGCCGTGGAGCAACCAGACCGGCACGCCGCGATCGCTGAGCCGGGCGAGCCCTGCCTCCACCCGCGGATGGGGCGGCCGATTGTCGTCGTCGCCCAGCCAGGCGTCGAAGATATCACCGAGCAGATAGACACCCCGCGCGTCAGCGCAAGGACCGTCGAGAAAGGCCAGGAAGCGCTCGACCATGATCGGTCGGGTGACGCTGAGATGAACGTCCGAGGCGAACAGATAACTCATCGCTCGAGATCGGCAGGCGACATCGACCCATTCTCGACATTCGGGTGCCCGCGGCACACCCGGGACTCAGGCATCGAGCAGCTCGGCCTTGATGATGACCACGTCCTCCAGGGGCACGTCGCCATGCGGACCGCGTGAGCCGGTCGGCACCTGCTCGATGGCGGTGACCACGTCCATCCCGCTCTGCACACGCCCGAATACGCAGTAGCCCCAGCCCTGCGCGTTCTCGGCCTGAAAGTTCAGGAAGTCGTTGTTGCTGGTGTTGATGAAGAACTGGGCACTTGCGGAATGCGGATCGCTGGTGCGGGCCATGGCGATTGCGCCGATCTCGTTGCGCAGGCCGTTGTTCGCCTCGTTCTTGATCGGTGAGCCGGTGGGCTTCTGGCGCATGCCCGGCTCGAAGCCACCCCCTTGGATCATGAAGTTGGGAATGACCCGGTGGAAGACGGTGCCATCGTAGTGGCCGTCGCGCACGTAGCCCACGAAGTTGTCGGCGGTGACGGGGGCGGATTCGTGGTCCAGCTCCAGCACGATGTCGCCGTGGGAGGTGGAGAGCTTTACCTGACTCATGCTCGATGCTCCGACTACAGTTGTCTGACGGATTGGATGATCACCGGCTCGGCCGGAACGTCACGATAGGGTGGGCGGGTCTCGGTGCGCACCGCTCGGATCTTGTCGACCGTCTCCATGCCCTCGACGACCTTGCCGAACACCGCATAGCCCCAGCCGCGCATGCTCTTGTCGCGATGGTCGAGCGCCTCATTGTCTACCACGTTGATGAAGAACTGGGCGCTGGCCGAATGCGGTGCGCTGGTACGGGCCATGGCGATGCTACCGCGTTCGTTCTTCAGACCGTTGTCCGCCTCGTTACGGATGGGCGGACGCGTAGGATCCTTGGGTTTCAGTCCCGGCTCGAAACCACCGCCCTGGATCATGAAGTTGCCGATCACGCGGTGGAAGATGGTGCCGTCGTAGTAGCCGGCGCTTGCGTAGGCCAGGAAATTCTCGACGGTCACCGGCGCCCGCGCACGGTCGAGCTCGAGCACGATATCGCCGAGGCTGGTGCTGATGCGCACCCGCGGCGTGCTGTCCGCTTCCGCGCTGGGCGCGTTGCCGGAGGGCGCCGAGGTGTCGTTGGTCGAAGGGGCCTGGCTCTGAGCCATTGCGACGGCGCCGAGCACGGTAAGCAGGACGCCGCCGAGGAAGTTGCACGCGGACGGGCTGAAGGCACGGGTCAGTTGCATCGCGAGACGATTCCGTCTGATTGTGTTTCGAACGTAGGACCGGGAATTCCGGGAACAGCGGGGCATGATACCCAAGCATGTCCGCTCATGCGCGCCCGATGTGACCGCCCGGGTGCCCCGATGTGGCCCGGATGTAGCGGACGCGCCCGCACCCGGCGTAGCGGGTCGGGGCAACGGTCAGACGCTGAAATTGTCGCCTGCCCATTGATCCAGCGACCCCTGCTGCTTAAGATCCGCGTTTGCCCGCCGCCGGTCCCTATGTGGCTGGCGGCGGCTGGATTTCGGGGCATAGCGCAGTCTGGTAGCGCATCTG
>JAGRHX010000719.1 GCA_020444775.1 Gammaproteobacteria bacterium | reverse complement strand
GGCGCGCGCCGTGGCCTCCGCGCTCGGAAAGCGATTTGGCGCGACCAGACACAGATCGTCCAGCCCCATGCTTTTCATGGCGCGCGCGGCCGCGCCTATGTTGCCCGGGTGAGAGGTCTTGACCAGCACCACGCGCACCGACGGGCGCAGTGGATCGGGCTCTATACGCTCGTGCTGACGCATCAGCGGGGACCACTGGTGACGGCTGGGATCATGACTGTGACGCAGGTATCGCTCGAAGATCGGCAGAGGATGACACACCGAAGTCGTCCTCTGGTCAACTTCGATGGACCGACCTCTTAAGACCGATCGACTTCGCAATCCAACCCACCGGCCGCGTGCTTACCTTGCGTGACACGAGGCTGCCCGTACAATGCCGCATCTCTCGCGTTGCCGCACCCAGGTGCATTCCCCAGGTGCATTCCATGGCAACGGTCGATTCACGATTTATGGGCCGAGCCGGCCCGTCCATCCCGGGGTCCCGACATGCACGCCCTGCTGAACATCGCCGTACGCGCCGCGCGCGCGGCCGGAGATCACATCGTCCGTCAGCTGGAGCGGGTCGACCAGCTCACCGTCACCGAGAAGCGTGACAACGATTTCGTCAGCGAGGTGGACAAACACGCCGAGCGGGTGATCATCGACACGATCTCACGTGCCTATCCCGCTCACGCGATCCTCGCCGAGGAGAGCGGCGCTCGTGGGCGCCACGATTACTGCTGGATCATCGACCCGCTGGACGGCACCACGAACTTCCTCCACGCGCTGCCACACTTCGCGATTTCGATCGCGGTCGAGCACCGCGGCCGCATCGAGCACGGCCTGGTCTTCGATCCGCTGCGCCAGGAGATCTTCACCGCCTCACGTGGCGGCGGCGCCCAGCTCGACGGCAAGCGTATCCGGGTCAGCCGTCGAGCCGGGCTGCGCGGCGCGCTGCTCGGCACCGGCTTCCTTTATAGCGACCTGCCCCGTCTGGACCGCTATCTGCGCATGCTCGGCGTGTTGGTGCCCGGCACCGCCGGATTCAGACGTGCCGGTGCCGCCGCGCTCGACCTGGCCTATGTGGCCAGCGGCCGTCTGGATGGCTTCTGGGAGCTGAGTCTGAAACCCTGGGACGTGGCCGCCGGTTCGCTGCTGGTGCGCGAGGCCGGCGGCATGGTCACCGAGCTGAACGGCGGCGAGGACTACATGCGCAGCGGCGACGTGGTGGCCGGCGCGCCACGCGTGCATCGTGAGATGCTGCAGCGTCTGCGCAAGGTCGCCGCGGTCAGCCCACCAGCCGAAGAGGAGGTCCAGGGCTCGAAGGCCGACAGCGACAGGTCAGACGGCAGCCTCGACAGTGACGACGGCGAAGCACCCGCCCATTGAACGTGAGTGAGCGCCGACCCGGCCTTCAGTGGTTCTCCACCACGCTCAACGCCGCCCGGCTGTCTTCACTCTCGGGTGACCGCTGCGCCTCACGCAGCCGCTCGAGCTGCTCGCGTAGCGGGCCCAGCTTGATGCTGGCCGCATTGGCCAACCGGGTCGAGGCCTCGATCTGGCGGATGTAGCGCTCAGCGGCGTCGGCGTCACCATCACGTAGCGCCAGCTCGATGGTGATGATCAGCACGCCCAGCGCGCCGGGGTTGCGCTCACTCGCGACCCGCATGATCTCACGGGCCCGGGCCCTATCCCCACGACGCTCGGCGAGGAAAGCGCTCCAGCCGTACAGATGGGTCTGCTCGTCGCGACGGATACGATCCTTGTCGATGCCAATCTGCAGCCATCGATCGAGCAGCTCGCTGTTCATCTCACAGTACGGCACGCCCGCCACGGTGCACTGAGCGATGCTGACCAGGCCGAACACGGTGGTCGGCGTGATTGGCCGGGCGATCAGTCGACGTTCGATCTCGGCCGCCGTTGCCAGGCGCATTGCTTCGAGCTGGGCCGGGTTCGAATCGTCCAACGGGTCCTCGTACAGACGCACCGGCATGGCGCCGGCCGCGGCCGTAGCGCCTGACAGCGGCCCCGTCTCGGGCTCGTCCAGATTCATGTCGTTGCTGACCATGTCCTGCACGCTGGAGACGATCTTGAGCATCATGATCAAACAGATCGTCTCCGACTCGGTCATGGCCGCGCATTCCTGCCAGCGCCGGAACACATCGGGACCGGGATCGCCGTGCAGCATGGCGAGATTTGCCCGGTCGATGGCCCAGCGTACCGAGTTGGGATGCTGCTCGGCGCTGAACGCGATCAGCGACGCCTCGCTCTCCCATATCTTGGCCCGCACGAAGGTCACCAGCCCCAGCACCGCAATCAGCATCACCACCGGCGCGTATCGGAACACCGGTGTGAGATCCAGACGCCGCCCCAGCTCGACCAGCCCGATGCCTACCCCCAGCACCAGCCCCACGCTGGGCAGATAGTTACGATGCTCGAAGACCAGCTCCAGGGCAACGATTGTCGATTCGATACTATGGCCGATGAGGAACCAGGCTATTACGAAACCGACCAGCAGCCGGCGACGCAGTGACAGCAACGCAATCACGATCAAGGCGCACCAGGCGAGCGTGGCGATGAGCCCGCTTACCGGATCGAACAACGAGGCGCTGATCGGAAAGTCATCGTGGAACAGCGACATGCGGTTGGCGTGCGGTAGCAGCATCAAGCCGAGGTAGAAGAACAGCACGCGCATCTCGGTGAACAGGCGCTGTTGCAGGTCGAAGTCACGGATGACATAGCCGCGCACGAAGTAGTCCCACTCGAACACGACCAACGCGAGCGCCGCCAGCGCCGGCAACAGCATCAATACCAACTGCACCAGCCGCAGCCGGGTACGCGCGGGGCGAGAAAGATCGCGTGCGCTGTAGAAGAACAGCTCGATGGCCGCGGCATAGCCGAGGATCAACACCGCATTGCTCTTGCACAGCGCGCCCAGCGCGAGGCCACCGAGCAGACCACCAACCATCATCGCCGCGCCCAGATTCGGTCGCGCCCCGAGTCGTTCGCGACCGGCGACGTAGACGATGAGTCCGGCCAGCACGAACAGGGCCGAGAGACTGGTGAAACGCTGTGAGGCGTAGAGCACCGCAGTGAGCTGGATGGGATGCAGGATCCACAGCGCGGCGGCGATCAGGGCGGCCCATTGCCAGCCCGCGATGCCGAGCAGGCCGCGTCCACCCAGCGGCGTCGTGGCCACGTCACCCGACGCCCCAGACCGATCCAGACACCGACGACGGCAGAGCTGGAACAGCAACACGAACACCAGCAGGCCATTGAGCAGATGGATGACCAGATTGGTCGTCTTGACCGTGGCCTCATCCATGCGCCCGGCACGCAGATGGTCGAGGGCAAAGGTCAGTCGTGGCAGGCCGCGTTTGGGTAACGCCGAACCATCGGAGTACAGCGCGGCGATGACGCTCTCGTAGTCGAGACGGGTCATCTTCATCGCGTCGCTTTCCAGCACGTAATATTTGTCGTCGAAGACGAAGGGCCCGGACAGGCCGGGCGCATAGCAGAGCCAGCAGGCCGCCATCACCAGCAGCAGCGCGATGCCGGGGCGGATGGCCTGTCGGAAGGTGGAATCGGTGGTCTTGGGTTCGGGCATGAGCTGTGATGTCCTTGCCGGGTGCCGCGCCTGCGCGGCGTGTCCAGTCTATTACGGCATCAATCGCCGGGCTTGAGTGGCTACCGCGCACCACCCGCCGCTGGTAACCGGTCGTTCGTCCCGTGAAGCAGGACGCAGGAAAAGAAAAGGAGGGGCGAGCCCCTCCTTTTCCCGATACCCCCGCTTTGGCGGCGGCCTCTATGCCGAGTGGTTTAGATCTTCGGCAGGTACTTGCTGTCGACCGTGCCGCGCACCGTCCAGGTCATGCCACCCGGCCCGCAGGTGCCGGTGTAGGTGATGGTGTCGGTGTTGGTGAACTTCGAGAAGGCCGAGAAGGTCAGGGTCACCGTGCCCTGCGTGGTGGTCAGACCGGCCGCCTGGACGCTGGTGAAGTAGTTGCCCGCGTAGCTGGAGGCTTGTGCCAGACCCATGGTCGTGTGGTTCAGGGTCGTACCCATGTTGCCCGAGCTGCACTCGATGCCCAGCTGGGTGCGGTGCGGGCTGGACAGCTGCACACCTTCCTGGATCTTCGCGCGCAGCGTGTAATCCTGGTAGGCCGGAATCGCGACCGCCGCGAGGATGCCGATGATGGCCACGACGATCATCAACTCGATGAGGGTAAAGCCTTGTTGCTTCTTCATGTTCCGCATGTCGATTCTCCGATGAGAGGTGTGGGTTCAGGTTGTCTGCTATCGAACTGTTGTGGAGCGTCGGGCGCCAACCGTTGGCCGCTTTCCGCCTAGCGACCCCCGGCTTGCTCTGGCTCTCGGCGACTTGCCTCGAACCGTCCCAGTGAGGTCCCGCCAGACATAAAGCAACGCCCGTGCCAGCTCTGGATCCAGGCCGAACGCCCGGATTTTTGTGATGCGGTGCACGAACCGGACTTGTCCACGATCACGTTGTGTGGCTGCTCCGCACCTTGGTATCGGACGGTCGCGGAATTTGCGCAGTTGATGTTGAACAACATGTGCTGAAAATCAGCAGATCGCGCCGACGGGACCGGAACAGGCCGCTGATGAAGACTTCGGCATGCGCTTTCGCGCGTCGATGCGGCCCGCCGAAGGTCCAACGGCCATCAACCAGCCGACGCTGCAGCTCAATCCAGGCCGAGCTTCTGCATCCGATAGCGGAGCGCGCCGAAGCTGATGCCCAGCCGGCGCGCCGCCGCGGTCTTGTTCCAGCGGCAGGCTTCCAGGGCACGCAGGATGGTCTCGCGCTCGACCCGCTCCAACACCTCATCGAGATTGCCATCCAGCGACACGGGCTGGTCGCGACCATCACGCGCGCCCGGCTCGTGGATCGCCGTCGCGCCCGCATCGACCGGCACGCTTGCGTCGCGCTCGCCCTCGACGGCCGCTACCGGGACGACTACCGGGACGATGCCGTCACGACCCGACACTGATGCGGCGAGTCGCTCGGCCCCTGGCGCGGTTGCGGACGGTTGCGTCGCCACCACGGCCGCGGGCGCGCTCGGCGCAATGTCCTGACCCGCCGTGATGTCGGGCAGCCCCAGGTCTGCCGGTTCGATCTCGACGCCCTCGCTCAGCGCCAGGGCCCGTTCGAGGATGTTCTCCAGCTCACGCACGTTGCCGGGAAAGCGATAGGCCGAGAGCACGCGTATCGCATCCGCGGACAGCAGTGGCGGGTCGATCTGCATCCGCTCGCCCAGCCGCGCGAGCAGATGCGAGGCCAGCAGCTCCAGATCCTCCAGACGGTCGCGCAACGGCGGCACGTCCAGCTTGATCACCACCAGCCGGTAATAGAGGTCCTCGCGGAAATCACCGGCCTTGACCAGCGCCTCCAGGTCCTTGTGGCTGGCGCTTAGGACCCGCACGTCCACCGCCAGCTCCTGCTCGGCGCCGACCGGCCGGACGCTGCGTTCCTGGATGGCACGCAACAGCTTGACCTGGGTGGCGAGTGGCAGATCCCCCACCTCGTCGAGGAACAAGGTGCCACCGTCGGCTGCCTGGAACAGACCGGGCTTGTCCGCGACCGCGCCGGTGAAACTGCCCTTCTTGTGCCCGAACAGCT
>JAGRHX010000718.1 GCA_020444775.1 Gammaproteobacteria bacterium | reverse complement strand
GAGCTGATCGCCGGCTTCTGGATCTGGAAGTGTGCTTCCCTGGATGAGGCCATCGAATGGGTCAGACGCTGCCCGAACCCGATGCCGGGTGAATCGGAGATCGAGATCCGGCCGATCCTGTCGGCGGAGGACTTCGGCGAGGCGTTCACCCCACAGCTGCGTGAGCAGGAGGCGCGTCTTCGCGAGCAACTCGAGAACCCGGACTGAGGCCAGCGTCGCGCCGGCACGTGCCGACCGGTTCGGCTGGCCTGCACAGCGCGTGGTCGATTAGCATCGACCACATCCGGCCTCCCCGCCCCGCGCCACGACCCAAGGAGTCCATAGAGCATGCCATCCAGCCATCGTGTCGACTACGAGGTCGATGAGCACGTTGCATTCATCCGTATGAACCGTCCGCCGGTCAACGCGATCGATCACGCAATGATCGATGCCATCCACGCCGGCTATCGCGATGCCGACTCGGATCCCGAGGTGCGGGCCATCGTCCTCACCAGTGCCTTGCCTGCGATGTTCTGCGGGGGCATGGATCTGCGTATGACCCGCGATGGCGATGTCCAGGCGCTGCGCGCGTTCGTCGACAAGTTCTACATGCGCACGATGGATCTGCAGTACGCGATGACCAAGCCCACCGTGGTGGCGGTCAACGGGCCGGCGCGTGGTGCCGGTATGACGCTCGCGGTGACCAGTGACGTGGTGCTGGTCGCCGATGACGTGGATCTGGGTTATCCGGAGATCGACGTGGGCGTGATTCCGGCCATTCACTTCGTGCACCTGCCGCGGCAGATCGGCCGTCACAAAGCCTTCGAGCTGTTGTTCGGTGGCAAGCCGATTCCGGCGGCCGAGGCGGCGGTGCTGGGTATCGTCAACAGCGCGGTGCCGCGCGCCGAGCTCATGCAACGGGCGACGCAGATGGCGCAGCTGTTCGCATCGAAGTCACCGGTGATCATGGCCCTGGCGCGTCGCTCCTTCATGCGGGCCAACGATCTGGACTACAGGCGCAACGTCGAGAACCAGATCGAGACGCTGTGCAACGTGTTCCAGACCGACGATTCGTTGGAAGGGCTGTCGGCCTTCCTGGAGAAGCGTGCGCCGCGATGGCAGGCGCAATGAGGAGTGTTGAATGGATGAGAACGACGTAGAGGTGCTCGAACGCCAGGTCGTGCATGGCGGCCACTGCAAGGTGGTCGAGTACCGCTTGCGCCATCGCCGCTTTGATGGTGGCCAGAGCCCGGTCCTGTCCCGCGAGGTGGTGGATCGAGGACCGGTGGTGGCGGTGCTGCCGGTCGACGTGCGACGTGACGAGCTGGTGTTGATCGAGCAGTTTCGGGCCGGTGCCTTCGCCGCCGGCTGCCCACCCTGGCAGCTGGAGTGCGTGGCCGGCTTCATCGAGCCCGGTGAGACGCCTGACGACGTGGCGCGGCGCGAGACAATGGAGGAATGCGGCCGCGTGGTCGGACGGCTGAAGCCGATCGCCAGCTATCTGTCCTCGCCTGGCGGCTCGGCAGAGACCGTCGCCCTGTACTGCGCCGAGATCGATACCGCGGACGCGGGCGGCCTGCACGGCCTCGCCGAGGAGGGCGAGGACATCAAGGTGCACGTGTACTCGGTCGCGGGCGCGCTGGAGCTGCTGGCGCGTGGTCATATCAGCAATGCCAAGACATTCATCGCGCTGCAGTGGCTGGCCATGCATCACGATACGCTGAAAAGTGAGTGGTCGTGACGCTCCTGGTAGGTCCATGACCGGTACCCGCGACGTTGCGCGGGACGCGGCCGCGTGAGAGTCTCGCGGGCCATGCGGCAAAAGGGCCGTGAACCACTGGCGCGGGGACGAGCAACGTGAAGATCGAATCCATCGAGACCTTTCTGGTCGATTCGGGTAGTTCCAAGCATTGGCTGTTCGCCAAGGTGCAGACCGACAAGGGCATTCACGGCTGGGGCGAGGCGTATACGCAGCTCGACCGGGATCTCGCCATCGAGCTGCACATCAAGGAGCTGTCGCGCTATCTGATCGGACGCTCACCCTTCGACATCAAGCAGTTCACCTACAGCGCCTATACCGACTACGCCGGCAAGCGCGGCAGCATGGACTTCTTCTCGGCGCTGAGCGCGATCGAGCAGGCGATGTGGGACATCTGCGGCAAGGCCCTGGAGCAGCCGGTCTACAACCTGATCGGTGGCAAGATGGCGTCGCGGTTGCGTGTCTATGCGAACGGCTGGGGCAGCAATCAGCCCCCGGACGAGGTGGCTGCACGCGCGAAGGCCGTGGTCGAGCGTGGTTTCACGGCACTCAAGTTCGACCCCTTCTCCGGTCCCTGGCGCGCCTTCATCGACAAGCAGCAGGAGGCGGAGGCGGTCGATCGGGTTCGCGCGGTGCGAGAAGCGGTTGGTCCGGATGTCGACATCCTGGTCGAGGTGCACCGCCGGCTGGCGCCGGTGCATGCCATCCGGGTAGCCCGGGCGATGGAGCCGTTCGCGCCGTTCTGGTACGAGGAGCCGGTGTCGGCGCGCGATCTGGCGAGCCTCATCGAGGTGCGCGAGGCGATCTCACTGCCGGTGGTGACGGGCGAGGAGCTCTACGCCAAGGTCGAGTTCAAGGAGGTGCTCGAGCGACGCGCCGCCGATATCCTCAACCCCGACGTGTGTATCTGTGGCGGGATCCTCGAGCTGCGTGAGATCGGCGCGATGGCCGAGGCCCAGCATGTCGCCATGTCGCCGCACAACTACAACAGCACCACCGTCGGCCTGGCAGCGACGCTGCATGCGTCCGCCGGCATGCCGAACTTCATCATCACCGAGTACTTCGTCAACTTCGAAGAGACCGCGAAGGCCGTGTCATCGACCCATTTCAAGGTCGAGGATGGCCATGTCGCGCTGCCCGAGACACCGGGGCTGGGTATCGATCTGGACGAGAGCGCGCTGCGGGCGCGGCCGTATCGTCAGCGCGAACGCCGCAACCTGGCGCTCGCCGCGGATCATTTCCGCGACGAGCGCTCGTCCTAGCCGGCTTCCGGCAGGCGAGGCCTCCGGCCTGGCCCGGACCGGGCTCAGGCCGGTCGCGCCGTATCCAGGGTCGCGGGCTCGAACACGAACGGCTCCAGGGTCGCCTGTGCGGCCTGCCGGATCTCGTGCCATTTGTCCGGACCGCCATAGTAGGCGAGGCTGCCGGGCTCGGCGGTGCCGTCACCGTTGTAGTACGACAGGCAGTCACGCAGCGGCCGGGTGCGGAGATCGGCTTCGCGGCAGTGCTCGGCGTAGGCGACCTCCTGCTCCTTCTTGATGTCGACCACCGCCACGCCGCGCTCGCGCAGCGTCTTCAGCATCCAGACCACATAGTCGCTGTGCCCTTCGAGGCCCCGGGTGAAGTTGAACTGGGCGCCACCGCTCTGCGGACCGGACATGATGATGAGGTTCGGAAAGCCGTTGGTGTGCATGCCCAGAAAGGTCTGGACGCCGTTCTGTTTCCACTTCTCGCGAAGCGTCTGTCCGTCGCGGCCGATGATCATGTTGAAGGTGGCGGTGGCCATCCATTCGAAGCCGGTCGCGTAGATCAATACATCCAGTGGGTACTCGACACCGTCGTGCATGACGCCTGCCGGGGTGATGCGCTTGACACCGGTCGGCGCGACGTCAACCAGCTTTACGTGTGGCAGGTTGAAGGTGGACAGATACTCGTCGTGAAAGGTCGGTCGCTTGCAGCCATAGGCGTAGTAGGGCTTGAGCGCGGCGGCGGTCTTCGGATCCTCGACGATTGCGTCCACCCGCGCGCGGATCTGCTCCATGATGCGGAAGTTGGTGTTGAGCTGACGCTGGATCAGCTCTTCCGGTGACAGCTTCTGCCGATGCTGCTTGCGTTCCTTGAAGTCGGCGACCTTGCCCGACAGATAATCGTCATCGCCCTTCAGCGCCATGCGTCCGGAGGAGATTCGGGCAAGCCGCTCGCGCCGGGCCTTGGCCCAGCCCGGCTCCTGCTTCCAGGCCTCGACCTCCGCTTCGCTGGTGGCGCGTTGGCCGCGCACATCGATGGTCGAGGGCGTGCGCTGGAACACGTACAGCTCCTTGACCACCTTGGCCAGCTCCGGGATCACCTGCACGGCGGTGGCCCCGGTGCCGATGATGCCGACCCGTTTGCCCTCCAGGTCCACCTCGTAGTTCCAGCGCGAGGTATGGAAGG
>JAGRHX010000717.1 GCA_020444775.1 Gammaproteobacteria bacterium | reverse complement strand
ATGCCACCGGAGCGGGTGCCGTCGGTGCAGAAGCAGCTCATCAGGGCCTGCCGGCACGCGGGCCGACCAGTCGTGGTCGCCACGCAGATGCTCGAATCGATGGTGAATTCACCGGTACCGACGCGCGCCGAGGCCTCGGACGTGGCCACTGCCATCTACGATGGTGCGGACGCGGTGATGCTGTCGGCCGAGAGCGCGGCCGGTCAGTATCCGGTGGAAGCGGTGAAGATGATGAACCGCGTGCTTGTCGAGGTGGAGAAGGATCCCGCCTACATGGCCGGACTGGATTCACAGCTGCCCGAGCCGCAGGCCACCACCGCGGACGCCATCTGTGATGCCATGCGGCGTATTGCGCAGACCCTGCCAGTGGCTGCCACCATCACCTTCACCAGTTCCGGCTTCAGCGCCCTGCGCACGGCCCGTGAGCGACCCGCCACACCGATCCTCGCGCTCACGCCGCACCGACGCACCGCACGTCGCATGGCCCTGGTGTGGGGCGTGCATTCGGTGCTGATCCATGAGATCGAGGACATCGAGGAGATGATCGACGCGGCCCGACGCTGCGCGGTCGAGGAGGAGTTCGCGCGGCCCAGCGATCGTTTGATCATCGTTGCCGGCATGCCGTTCGGCGTTTCCGGCACGACCAACATGATCCGGGTGGCGCGTATCCCGGAGTCCTGAAACCCCGGGAAATGCTCGCCGCCCGGCCCGACCGGTGCTGTGGCTACTCAGATCAGCTGGAAATAGGTGGCAAGGAACAGGCCGCCGAACAGCGCCGCAAAACCGGCGCTCGCGCTGGCGAGCGCTGGCTGACTGCGCCAGCAGCGCACGGCGACCACGGTGAACACCACGCTCAGTGCGATGAGGACAAGAACCACGCGCATGGGTGAGACGGCTCGCCGGGTCGGTATCTCGAAGGCCCCGCGAGGCTACCCTCAGCCCTTCTTGCCCAGATGCTGCTTGATCATCGTGCCGAGTCGCTGCGGCGGCACGTAGCCCGGAATCACGTCGCCGTTCTCGAGAACGATGGTCGGCGTGCCACTGACCCCGAACGCTCCGCTGCCGAGCTTGTAGTGCTTCTCGACCGGGTTGGCGCATTGCGCGGGCGGCACCGGGCGTCGCGCCTTGGCGTCGGTGAGTGCCTTGTTTCTGTCGTCCGAGCACCAGACCGAGACCATCGTGTCATAGGTCTTGGATTTGATCCCGCCGCGCGGGAAGGCCGCATAGCGGACCTCGATGCCTTCGTCCAGGTAGCCCTGGATCTCCGAGTGCAGCTTGGCGCAGTAACCGCAGTCGACGTCGGTGAACACGGTGACCACGTGCCGGGGGTTGTCCGGCTTGAAGATGATCAGCTCGTCGTCGGTGAGCGAAGCAAGCGATTGCTTGCGGATCACCGAGCGTCGCGCGTCGGTCAGGTTGACGCGGTTCTTGATGTCGTACAGTTCCCCGCGCAGCAGATAGTTGCCATCGCCGCTCAGATAGTAGACTTCGCTTCCCATCAAGACCTCGTACAGTCCCGGTACGGGGGCAACATTGACCTCGGTGGGCGTCGCGCCATTGAAGACGCTGGCGATTGTGTCGTAGACGCTACCAGGCACTTCGGTCTGGCTTGCCTCGCCGGCCCCGGCACTTTCGATTTGCGCGGTGCTCGTCCGGGCCTCGTCACCCGATGGTGGCTTGTCCTCGGCCGCGACCGACGTGACGGCGGGCAACGCCACGATGGTGCAGAGCAGGAATGTGGCCAATGGCTTCATGAGAGCACCCTCAATGTGCATGAATCGTTTCGGATCTCGTAGGGCGAGCAATGCGCGCGCGGACGGGATCGGTTATGACAACGGCGCCAAGCGTAGCAGCCACGGTCGAGGGCTACGGTGACGCAGTTCCCCAACCCCGCGATCCTAACAACGGATGCACGACTCGAAGCGTGTGCATTACGCACTGTTAACGCTCGGGCATCAGTCGGTGGTGACCTCCATGAATCGCGCGCCGTCGCCACGCCGCGACGGCCAGGCCCTCGCCCGCCTGTAGAGGCGCAGGTCAAAGCGCAGATCGCTGAGCGTTTGCCTGACACCGACATCGACCCGGCGACATAGAACATGAGCCAAGCCCGTAAGCCACCTTCAGCCCCTGCCAGCCCGTCCGCGCGTCCCGGCGCGGGCGCTACCGGACGTGACCAGCCGTTGCGGCTGCTCCAGGTGGTCGATGGCTTGCGTCGTGATGGTGTGATCGACGAGCGCCAGGCTGCTCGTCTGGTCTATCTGGGCGAGCAGCAGTCGGAGCAGACGCTCGCCGAACGCAGCGCCATCGAGCTGGTCGCGGAACAGGGTATGCGCCGTGCCGACAGCAATGAGCCGCTCGATCTGGAGAGCCTCACGCGTTGGCTGGCTGAACGTGCGCGCCTGCCCTACGAGCGCATCGACCCCCTGAAGCTGGACCTGGCAGCCGTCACCGGCATCATCAAGCACGCCTACGCGGAACGATTCAACATCCTGCCGATCAAGGTGAACGGCAAACGGGTTCGAATCGCGACCGCCGAGCCCTGGCTGAGAGAATGGGAGACCGAGCTCGGCCGCACCCTGGGTCTGGAGATCGAGCGCGTGGTCGCCAACCCGGCCACGCTGCGCCGCTACATCACCGAGTTCTACGCGGTCGGTCGGTCCCTCAAAGGCGCGGAACGGGACCGTCGCTCGGCCCCGGTGGATACGATTCGAAACTTCGAGGCGCTGGTCGACCTGAGCGCGGTCGGCGAGCCGGACGCCGACGACCAGCACGTGGTGCGGATCGTCGACTGGCTGATGCAGTATGCATTCGAGCAACGCGCCAGCGACATCCACCTGGAGCCACGGCGGGAGACCGGCAACATCCGCTTCAGGATCGACGGCGTGCTACACCTGGTCAACGAGATACCGACCCCGGTGCTCGGTGCCGTGGTCAGTCGGATCAAGGCACTGGGCCGGCTCGACGTGGTCGAGAAACGGCGTCCGCAGGACGGCCGTCTGAAGACCCGCTCGCCAGCCGGTGCGGAGGTCGAGCTGCGTCTGTCGACCATGCCCACGACCTTCGGCGAGAAGCTGGTGATGCGGATCTTCGATCCCACCAAGCTGACCCACTCGCTGGCCGAGCTGGGCCTGCGCGGTCGCGACGGTCGGCTCTACAAGCAGCTGATCAGCCAGCCCTATGGCATGGTGATCGTGACCGGGCCGACAGGCTCGGGCAAGACCACCACGCTCT
>JAGRHX010000716.1 GCA_020444775.1 Gammaproteobacteria bacterium | reverse complement strand
GATCGAGCGCCTGCACGCCGTTGGTACCTTCGTATATCTGGCAGATGCGCGCGTCTCGAACGAACTGCTCGATCCCCTGCGCGCGGATGTATCCGTGGCCACCGTGAATTTGCAGCGCAAGATTCGCCACCTCACTGCCATGGTCGGTCAGCAATGCCTTCACCACCGGCGTCAACAGCGAGACCAGGTCATCGGCCGCGGCCCGCACCAATGGGTCGGGGTGGCGTTCAGCGATATCCAGCTCGGCTGACACCCATGTGCATAGCGCGCGACCACCCTCGGCACAAGCTCTCATCCGTAGCAGCATTCTCCGCACGTCCGGATGTCGGATGATCGGGTCGGCTTCGGCCTCGGCCCGTTCCGGGTCGTCGGCCCGATCATCGAGCGCCTTGCCCTGCAAGCGTTGTCTCGCATAGTCGACCGCGTTCTGATAAGCGATCTCGGTGATCCCCAACCCCTGTACACCTACACCAAGTCGTGCTGCGTTCATCATGGTGAACATCGCCCGCATGCCACGATGTAACTCGCCGACCAGGTATCCGGTCGCGGCGTCGAAATCGAGCACGCAGGTCGCGGAACCGTTGATACCCATCTTGTGCTCGATGGCGGAACAACGCACTCCGTTTCTTTGTCCTGATCCGATACCATCCGGACCCGATACCGGCAGGAACTTGGGCACCACGAAGAGCGATATCCCTCGGGTCCCCGAGGGCGCGTCAGGGGTGCGCGCGAGCACAAGATGCACGATGTTGTCCGTCAGGTCGTGCTCGCCAGCGGAGATGAAGATCTTGGTGCCGGTGATTGCATAGCTGCCATCGTCCATGGGCACCGCGCGGGTACGCAACAAGCCCAGGTCGGTACCGCAATGCGGCTCGGTGAGGCACATGGTGCCGCTCCAGCTGCCGTCGGTCAGCTTGGGCAGATAGATCTGTTTCTGGTCTTCATCGCCCCAACGACGAATGGCCCGATACGCCCCCATGCTCAAGCCCGGATACATGCTGAAGGCGAGATTCGCGCTGCACATCATCTCCTCGATGGCGACATTCAGATGGTGAGGCAGGCCCTGACCACCATACTCCGGATCCGCTGCCATCGAGGTCCAGCCGCCGGCGGCGAACTGGGCGTACGCGCTCTTGAACCCGTCTGGTGTGCTCACCGTGCCGTTCTCGTAGCGACACCCCTGCTGGTCACCGATCTGGTTCAAGGGCAGCAGTACCTGCTCGCAAACCCGCCCCGCCTCCTCGAGCACGGCGTCCACGACCTCGACGCTCAGCGCCTCGTTCTCCGGCAGATCGGTACCCAGCAGTTCGCTCAGCAGCTCGTGCTGCGCGAAGCGGATGTCATCCAGGGGTGCCTTGTAGATGGGCATCGCCAGTTCCTCGAGGTCGCTGTCAGTTGCGCAACGGGCGGCCGGTCTCGAGCATGTGCTCGATACGTGCCAGGGTGGCCGGCGTGCGCGCCAGACGCATGAACACCGCCCGTTCCAACGCCAGCAGATGCGGCTCGTCCACACACTCGGTCCAGTCGGTCTCGCCGCCGCTGAGAACCTCGGCCAGGCCGTCCGCCACCTCGGCGTCATGGGCGGTGGCCTTGCCTTGCAGCTGGAAGCCGTGCACCGCGAGTCGCATCGCGGCGCGCGCGCTGGCACCCGGCAGACGCAGACGGGTCGGCTCCGGCGGCGCATAGCCATCGCTCATCGACAGCGCCTTGCGCCGGGCACGGGCCAGCAAGCGATCGCGGTTCATGACGATCTCGTCCGGACCGCTATCGGTGCAGCGCAAGAACAGATGGTCGATCGCCTGGTGCGCCGACCGTGCTACCGTCGCCAGGCTGATGAGCTCGAAGACCCGCGACAGCGCCGGCATCGGCCCCGCCGGACGCGCGCCATACGTGTACCAGCGACGCAACATGGCCGTGCATCCGCCCCAGCCGGGCACCAAGCCTACGCCGCTCTCGACCAGGCCCATGTAGGTCTCTGCATGCGCGACCACCGCATCGCAATGCAGCAGGATCTCGCAACCACCACCGAGGGCCATGCCGGACGGCGCGCCGATTACCGGGAACGGGGCCTGACGCAAGGCAAGATAAGCCTGTTGCCCCGCCTGCACGATGCGCTCCACCTCGTCCCAGGCAGCGATATTGAGCGCGAACAAGGCGAGCCCCAGATTCACGCCGACCGAGAAGTTGTCGGCGTCGTTGTGGATCACCAGCGCGCGATGCCCGTTCGGCACGATACGCAGCGCCTCGTGAATCGTCTCCAGCACCTGCGGATCGAGCGCGTTCATCTTGGTGTGAAACTCCAGACACACCACCCCTTCACCGATGTCCCACAGGCTCGCCGAGGCATTGCCCGCGAGTCGACCGCCACGCCGCTTGATGTCGGCCAGCAACAGCACCCCGTCCTCGCGTTCGACGGGTCGGTACTGACCCGACACGTCCAGATGGCTGAGCCCGCTCGCGACTGGCCGATCGCTCGGCCCCGGCGTCTGTCTATAAAAGCCATCGGTGGCGGACGCCAGCAGCGCTGGCACCGACCGTCCCTCGTCATGCAGGCGCTCGACCAGCCAGCTTGCACCGATGTCGTCGATGAGCTCGAAGGGGCCACGCTTCCAGTTGTAGCCGAGGCGCATGGCGGTATCGACCGAGACGATGTCATCCGCGATCCCGGGCACCAATGACGCCGCGTAGCACAGCGTCCGGGACAGCACCCGCCAGGCATAGTCGGCGGATCGGTGTCGGCTCTCGAACAGCGCGCGAAGTCCCCCTCGACGCGCGGCCTCCACCGAGGCGAGCCGCGGGCGTCGCGACGCCGCGTATTCGCCCGTCTGCAGGTTCAATGCCTGTTTCTGCCGCTGCCCGTCGACCTGCTGCAGGCGATAGAAGCCGCCCTTACCCTTGCGGCCGGTATAGCCGCGCTCGATCAGCCCGTTGACCAGCGGCAGCGCGCCGGTGCAGTCGCGGATGGGATCGTCCGCTGGCAGAGTAGCGTCCAGACTGGCGACTACGTGTGGCATCAGGTCCAGACCGACCAGATCGAGTAACCCGAAGACCCCGGTGCGCGGTGCGCCCGCGGGCGCACCCAACACCGCGTCCGCCTCCTCTATCGGGATCCGCAGGGCAATCGCCTCGGCCACCGCGCACTGCAACCAGAACACGCCGATGCGATTGGCGATGAAGCCGGGCGTGTCGT
>JAGRHX010000715.1 GCA_020444775.1 Gammaproteobacteria bacterium | reverse complement strand
TGCCGGCCCGTTCAAGGGGCCTATCATTCGCCTTGAGTGACGTCCAGATGACTCAGCTCCGGGCCGCAAATGCCGTTGAAGACATGACGGCGGGCGGCGTCAGCGGGACTGTCCGAGACCGGGCACGTAGCGAATGACGGATCCAGGCACCCGCACTGGAATTCAGGACAGCACAGGCACACCGGACGGGGTGGTCACCATGGCAGCGGCGAAACCAGGCATTCTCTCCTTGACGATACGCGACAAGAGCGCCTTGTATGCCTCGTACATGCCATTCGTGAGCAACGGTGGTTTGTTCATACCGACCAACAAGAGCTATCAGCTCGGTGACGAGGTGTTCATGCTCCTGACCTTGATGGACGAGAAGGAGAAGCTACCCATTGCCGGTCGGATCATCTGGGTGACCCCCAAAGGCGCGCAAGGTAACCGCACCGCCGGGATTGGCGTGCAGTTCAGCGAGCTGGACAAGGGCGCCACGCGCAATCGTATCGAGAACTATCTGGCTGCCGCCTTGAAGTCCGATCGTCAGACCCACACGATGTAGTCATGCCCAATTCCACCGACACCATCCGCGGTTATCACGCGCACGTCTATTTCGACGCAATGACCCTGGAGCTGGCGCGCAGGATCTGCGAGCAGGCGCGTGACCGCTTTTCGATTGCGATGGGACGGATGCACGAGAAGCCGGTCGGACCGCATCCGATGTGGAGTTGCCAGCTGACCGTTCCCGCCGACAGGTTCGGCGAGGTCGTTCCCTGGTTGCTCATCAACCGCGAGGGACTGACCGTCCTGGTGCATCCCGAGACCGGCGATGCGCTGCGCGACCATACCGAGCATGCGATGTGGCTGGGCGATTCCCAGACCCTGTCGGTCGAGATGTTCAAGGCCTGAACGCCGCCCGGCCGGGACGCCGCAGTGAGCGCGGCCCCGACATCGCCTTGCATCAGGGCCCCTCCTTGCCACTCACTTGTGCAGGTCGTCCACCCACTTCACCTGCTCGGGCTGCTCGACCGGATGCACGTCATCCAGATTGACGACCACGGGCTCCTGACCGGAACGTACCAGCACGCACTCCAGCGGGTTGCCGGGATCGGCATTGATCTCCTGATGAGGCACATAGGGTGGCACATAGATGAAGTCCCCCGGGCCCGCCTCGTCCACGTACTCCAGCTGCTCGCCCCAACGCATCCGCGCGCGTCCCTTGACCACGTAGATCACGCTCTCCACCGGGCCGTGGTGATGCGCGCCGGTCTTCGCGTTGGGATGAATCGTGACCGTGCCCGCCCAGAGCTTGTCGGCCCCGACCCGGGCCGCCGTGATTGCTGCCGCCCGATTCATGCCCTCGGTCTGGGGTGTGTTGATGTCCAGCTTCTGTGAGGTGATGATCTTGACACCGTTCGTCTTCCAATCGATTTCGCTCATGGCTCGTGCTCGTTCTGGCGTATACCGCATGCACCATGACGGTGCGGATTTGGATGAGCAATGACCGGCTTCCGGAGGCGGTAGCCACCACCGATGGCGTAATCGATGCGAACGTCGTCGTGGCCGGGACGGCGGCGGGACGGGCTGCGGGAACGCAAGCCCGGGGTGGCTGGTCATTACGAGTTGCGAAGCCTACCCGAGCCTTGCGCCAGGCCCTAGAACGATCCGTTCTGAACTTAGTCGCTGGCACTCCACAGGTTGCGCTCGATTGCCTCTGGAGGCGTCTCCGGCGACGCATCGACCGGCCAGCCAGCCGGCGAGCGGTTACTTTGGTATCCTTGCGTAGATTCCAGTCGGCGCGACGTCCCGGCTTCCCACGCTCTGCATGCGAGCCCCTGCCCGGTCATCCGCGGAACTCCCGTCCGCCGTTCTGCCAGCCAATTCGCCAGATAATCATTCACAGAATCATCCACGGAATCAGTCAGTCGCACGCCCAGCCAATCACCATGTCGATTCGATGCGTCTTCTCCATGACCCGGAGCCGCTCCGGCACGACGCCGCCGATCCGGTCGCGGGATGGGCAGTGCCGTGCCGACAGTTGTCGGCCGGATGGGCCTTGGCGTGCCAGCATCGCCAGCGTGCCCAGGCTACGGCCACGGACCTGATTCGATAGCCGATATGGCCAAGAGCTCCAGATCGGTTTCGGCCGCGACCCTCAGACACGTGCAAGGCGAACCCCAGCGCATCGAGCTCGGTGGTGACTGGACAACGATGGGCATCGCACGGATCGAGCCCACGCTCGACCGCCAGGGGCTTCAGACCACCGGCGCGACCACGCCCTTACTGATCGACGCAAGCCAGGTCGTGGAGTTCGACACCGCCGGCGCCTGGCTGCTCAATCGCTTGCTGGTCGATCTCAACGCTCGGGGTTGTGAGGTGACGCTGGTAGGCTTGAGCGACTCGCGACGTTCGATTCTGGAGGCTACCGCCCGGCACATCGCAAGCGATTCCGGAACGGTGCCGAGCGATTCGTGGTCGCTGCCGTTCACCGGCTGGCTGCGCAGCCTCGGTGAGACGGTCTGGCTGGCGGGGCAGGGCAGCCTGGTGTTCCTGTCCTTCGTCGGTGAGATCTGTCTGTGTCTGCTGCGCCACCTGCTGGTGCCAACCCGGCTGCCGGTTCGACCGGTTCTAGCGCACATCCGCACCGCCGGTGTGGACGGGTTGCCGATCATCGGCTTGCTGGCATTCCTGATCGGCATCGTCGTCGCCTATCAGGGGGGCGTACAGCTGCGAAGCTACGGCGCGGAGGTGTTCATCGTCGAGCTGGTCACGATCACGACCGTGCGCGAGTTCGGGCCGCTGATCGCGGCGATCATCGTTGCCGGTCGGACCGGGGCCGCGGTCGCCGCGCAGCTCGGGACCATGAAGGTCTCTCAGGAGGTGGATGCGTTGCGGGCGATGGGGCTGGATCCCGTCGATCTGCTGGTGCTGCCCAGGGTGCTCGGTCTGGTCGTCGCCATGCCGCTGCTCAGCATGTTCGCGGATGTGCTCGGTGTCGCCGGCGGCATGGTGATGGCCTATAGCACGCTCGGGGTCGACTTCAACGAGTTCTTCCAGCGCATTCCCGAGGTGGTCGGCCCCGAGCATTTCCTGATCGGCATACTCAAGGCGCCGGTGTTCGCGCTGTGCATCTCCAGCGTTGGCTGCTTCCACGGCATGCAGGCCAGCGGAGGCGCGGAGAGCGTGGGTACCCGCACCACCATGAGCGTCGTGCACGGCATCTTCCTGGTGATCGTCGCCGATGCGGCGTTCTCGATCCTGTTCAGCGCCTTGGGGATCTGAAGATGAACGGCGTGACGACTCGAGACGGCAATCAGGGCAACGACCGGCGCGAGGCGGTCAATAGCGGCGTTGAGATGCCCAGGGATGACGGGGTGGGGCGTCGTGATGATGCCGCGCCCGAGGCAGGCGCGACGCCGCACGCCGTGATCAGCGCTCGTGGTATCGAGTCGCGCTTCGGCAGCACCGTGGTGCACGTCAACCTGGATCTGGACGTGCGGCGTGGCGAGATCCTCGGCATCGTGGGTGGCAGCGGCTCGGGGAAGTCGGTGCTGATGCGCACGCTTGCCGGGCTGCGCGCACCACAGGCGGGTGAGGTGCGGCTGCTGGGCGAGCCCCTGCACGGGCTGTCCAGGAACAGGGCGATGGCGATTCGCCAACGGGTCGGCGTCATGTTCCAGGGTGGCGCCTTGTTCAGCTCGCTGGACGTGCTGGCCAACGTCAGCTTCCCGATGCAAAAGCACACCGCGCTCGGTGCACGTGCCATCACCGCGCTGGCGCGCATGAAGCTGTCGATGGTCGGTCTGTCTCCCGAGGCTGAACATCGAGCGCCACAGGCACTGAGCGGCGGTATGGTCAAGCGAGTGGCGCTTGCTCGGGCGATGGCATTGGATCCCGAGGTGTTGTTCCTGGACGAGCCGAGTGCCGGGCTCGACCCGGTGGGCGCCGCAGCCCTGGACGATCTCATCCTCAGCCTGGCCGGCGATCTGGGGCTCACCATCTGTTTGATCTCGCACGATCTGGACAGTCTGTGGCGGGTCACCGACCGAGTCGCTTTCCTGGCCGAGAAGCGCATCGTCGCGGTCGAACCGATGCGACGGCTCAGCGAGCATGCCCACCCCGAGATCAAGGCATATTTCGCCGGCCCGAGGGCGCAGGCAGCCAAGGAGCGTGCATGGAATTCAAGGTGAACTACGCCCTGGTCGGCGCGTTCGTGATCGGCCTGGGCGCGCTGGTGGTCGCAACCACCTTGTGGCTGGGTTTCGCCGATCGGGACAAGACCTACGTGACCTACGTGGCCTATCTACGTGAGTCGGTGTCCGGGCTGCGTGAAGGCGCGCCGGTCAAGTATCTCGGTGTCGAGGTCGGGCGTGTAGGCGACATCTCCATCGACGCCCAGGACCCGCAGCGGGTGCGGCTGCTGCTGGACATCCTGCTGGAAGCCCCAATCAAGCATGACACCGTGGCGGTGTTGTCCAGCCAGGGACTGACCGGGATTGCCTTTATCGAGCTGCGCGGCGGCAGCGCCGGTTCGCCGGATCTGCTGCCGGACAACAACGAACGGCTTCCGGAGCTGAAGACCGGCCCATCCCTCTATATGCGACTCGACACGATGATGTCCAGCGTCATCGAAGAGCTGCATTCGGTGTCGTACGAGTTCAAGCAGGTGGCGCAGAACGTCGCCGCGCTCATCGATTCGCAGAACATCGAGGCAACCACCGAGATCCTCAACAACGTGCGCAAGATGACCGAGGAGCTCAGCGTGCACATGCGATCGCTGACTGATAGTGTCGACAACGTGTCCAAGGTCTCTGAGAGCGCGGCGCGTATCGCCCAGGAGCTACCGACCCTGGTCGAGACACTGAACCGGACCTTGAGCTCATTTCAGATGACGGCGAAGTCCATCGCCGATGCGGCTGGACGGGTGGACAAGCTCGCCGGTGACGCGGGCAAGGGGGCGCGTGAGATCGCCGGCACGACCCTGCCAGAGCTCGCGCGTACCCTGGACGAGATCCGAGCGCTGGCGGAAACCCTGAACCGCTTCGGCCAGGAGCTGAGTCGGGACCCGGCCCTGATATTGCGTGGTCGGGGTGACAGACGCAAAGGTCCGGGTGAGTGATGCGGCGGACGCGCGTTTCGCTTGGATGGACGCATTGCGGCACCGGGTCCGGTGGTGTCGCACAGATCAGGAGGTGGCGGATGATGGATAGGCTTCGGTGTGCGTCGCGGAAGCGGCATCCTTTTCAGGGCTTGCGGCGCTTCGGCCTGGTCGTGGTCTCGAGTCTGCTGCTGACGGCCTGTAGCGTGCTGCCGCAAAACGAGCTTGCGCAGAGCATGCGCACCTACACCATCGAACCGGAGCTGCCCCAGCCCGGCGGCGCCAGGCCCCTGTCCGCGGTCATCCATGTCGCCCCGATCAGCCCGGCGAGCACGCTGCAGAGCAACCGCATGTTGTATGTGCCCCGACGTTTCGAGCTGAGCGCGTTCGTCACCAGCGAGTGGGCGTCGGAGCCTGCCCAGCTATTGGATGCATGGCTGGTCCGGGCACTCGAGCAGAGTGGCCACTTCACCAAGGTGATCAGCGGCCCGTCGAGTCGCTCGGCGGATCTGCGTCTGGATGTGGAGCTGCTGGTGTTGCGACAGGAGTTCCTACAGGTGCCGAGCAGCATCCATATGGTGCTGCGCGCGGTACTCACCGATCTGCGCGCCGGCCAGGTGCTGGCCAGTCGTGAGCTGGCCTACGTGCAACCGGCGCCGAGCGAGGATGCCTACGGCGGCGTGCAGGCCGCGAATCAGGCGGTCGGCAAGGCGCTGTCGGATCTGGTTCGGTTCAGTGCCGCAGCGGGTGGTAGCTGAGGGCGAGGTTGCTCCCACCTGAAGCTCGAAGAGCCCACGCTGAGTGCTGAACCGCCGCTGTGGAACCTTGCGTCGTGCTGTCTGCAGGTGCCTGTCCGCGAGGAAAAGATGGATTCCATCGCGGCTGATCGGCAAAGTAGACGCTGGCCTCGGGCTCCATGGGCGCACACATGCATACCCTGATCGATCCACTGCGCCACGCGGTGCGCACCGGCTCTGAACGCACCTGTTGTGTCTTCGACGAGCAACGTTTCACGTTCGCCGAGACCTTCTTGCGCTGTCAGCATCTGGCGGGCGCGCTCCAGGGACTCGGCCTGGAACGTGGCGAGCGGGTGGCGCTGCTCGCCGCGAACTCGCACCAGTACATCGAGTGCTACCTGACCCTGCCCGGCGCCGGCTATGTGATCGTGCCGTTGAACACGCGTCACGCGGCGCCAGAGCTCGAGTATGCGCTACGCGACTCGCAGGCGCGGATCCTGTTCAGCGACCGCCCCCGCGAGCAGCTCGGCGCGCTCGCCAGAAGTGTAGAACGCGTCATCTCGATCCCCGATGAGTACGAGGCGTTGGTCGCGCGTGGCGAGATTGGTCCGTTGGGCGAGGGCGTGGACGAGGATGCGCTTGCCGGTCTGTTCTACACCGGCGGCACCACCGGCGCCTCCAAGGGTGT
>JAGRHX010000714.1 GCA_020444775.1 Gammaproteobacteria bacterium | reverse complement strand
CATCACCGGTCTCATCAAGGCCAACGTGCCGAGCCGGATCGCCTTCCAGGTCTCATCGAAGATCGATTCACGAACGATCATCGACCAGATGGGTGCCGAGCAGCTGCTCGGTCACGGTGACATGCTCTATCTGGGACCGGGCATGTCCCAGCCGACGCGGGTGCACGGTGCCTTCGTCGATGACCACGAGGTGCACCAGGTCGCCGACTACCTGCGCTCGCTGGGTGAGCCCGAGTACATCGAGTCGATACTGACCGGAGGGGACCCGGAGCTGGACGAGGGCTTTGGCGAGCCGCCGGCGATGGGCGCGGGCGCGGAGGACGATCCGCTCTATGACCAGGCGGTACGGATCGTCACCGAGACGCGCCGAGCGTCGATCTCCGGCGTGCAACGTCGACTCAAGATCGGCTACAACCGGGCGGCTCGCATGCTCGAGCAGATGGAGGCCTCGGGCGTGGTCGGCGCGCTACAGTCGAACGGTGCTCGTGAGGTGCTGGCCCCGCCGCCACCACCGCGCTGAGACCGCAGCCCGGAGGTTGCAGCCTGGCAAGATGCGGACAGTGCGGCGTGATTGCCGGTTACAATGGCGCGATGTCATGGTCGCCTGGGAGTCTCCATCTTGTTCAGCGCAGTTCTCACCGTACTTGCCCGGGCAGCACGTCTGACCGGGGTGCCATTCGGGCGACGGATGCCCGCGCGCCCGGTCGTATTCCTGGCCTGCGCCCTGTGGCTGTCACCGGCGTCGGCCGCGCTCGATGGCACGGCCGCCGATCTCGAAGCCTATCTGGCCGGCGTCCAGACCCTCAGCGCGCGATTCCACCAGACCGTGATAGACGAACGCGGCAATCCGGTCGAGCAGGCCGAGGGCGATCTGCTGCTGTTGCGTCCCGGGCGCTTCCGCTGGGACTACAGTCGACCCTACGTGCAGCAGATCGTCTCCAACGGCGAGGTGCTGTGGATGTACGATCAAGATCTGGAGCAGGTCACGGTGCATACGGCGCGTCAGGCGCTGCGCTCCACGCCTGCCGAGCTGTTGAGCGGCAACCGGCCGCTGACCGAGAGCTTCGCGTTGACCAATCTGGGCCAGCGTGACGGTCAGGATTGGGTGCTGTTGCAGCCGACCGCCGCGGATACGGGCTACAGCGAGGTTCGCGTCGGACTGCGCGACGGCGCACTGTCGGGCATGGAGCTTAAGGATGCCCTGGGACAGCTCACCCGGCTCAGCTTCAGCGCGGTGCAGCGAAACATCGCCGTCGATCCCGCGCAGTTCGAGTTCGAGCCGCCGGCCGGTGTCGAGGTGGTGGACAATCGTCAGCAGTGACACCGGTCCCTCGAACGGCGCCGGCGCGCGCGGCCCGGGACGCCGCCAGACCCGCGCACGTCGGTCCCGAGGTGGACGCCAGTGGAGACTCGGATGAGCCAGGATGATCTGTTCGCCGAGCCTGCGCCCCGGCGGCACCAGGGGTCGACTGGAGGCTCGACTGGGAGCTCCACCGGCACTGCAGCCGGCATTCCGTTGGCCGAACGCATGCGTCCACGCCTGTTGGACGAGTTCGTCGGCCAACGCGAGCTGATGGGGGCCGACGGACCATTGCGGCGTCTGTTGGAGAGCGGGCGACTTCAGTCACTGGTGCTGTGGGGACCACCCGGCTGCGGCAAGACCACCTTCGGTCGTCTGGTCGCCGCGCATCTGAATGCGCCATTCCGACAGCTCTCGGCGGTGCTGGCCGGAGTCAAGGACGTGCGCGCGGTGGTCGAAGAGGCTCAACGTCTGCGTGCCAGGGGCGGGCCGGCGACCGTGCTGTTCGTCGACGAGGTGCATCGTTTCAACAAGGCGCAACAGGATGCCTTCCTGCCGTTCGTCGAGGACGGCACGATCGTCTTCGTCGGCGCGACGACCGAGAACCCGTCCTTCGAGCTGAACAATGCCTTGCTCTCCCGGGCCCGGGTGTTGGTATTCAAGCCGCTCGGCGAGGCCGAGCTCGATGCGCTGGTCGAACGCGCTCTGAGCGACGTCGAGCGTGGCGTGGGGGCGCTGGGCCTGTCGCTGTCGCCTGCGCAGCGGGCCACGGTGGTGCGGGCCTGCGACGGCGACGCGCGACGGGCACTGAACTTCGTCGAGCTCATCGCCGAGTTGTGTCAGACACGCGGACTGGCGGCCGGCGAGGTGCCCCAGGATGTTCTGGAGCAGGCTCTGGATGTCGCGCATCTGCGTCGCTACGACAAAGGCGGGGATGCCTTCTACGATCTGATCTCTGCATTCCACAAGTCCATCCGTGGTTCCGATCCGGATGCCGCGCTGTACTGGCTCGCACGCATGCTGGACGGTGGTTGTGACCCCTTGTACGTCGCCCGCCGGCTGGTGAGGATCGCCTCCGAGGACGTGGGCCTGGCCGACCCCAGAGCGTTGTCGCTGACCCTGGATGTCTGGGACACCCAGCTCAGACTGGGTTCGCCTGAAGGCGAGCTGGCACTTGCGCATGCCGCCGTGCATCTGGCCTGCACGGAGAAGAGCAATGCCGTGTACAACGCCTTCAACGCGGCCATGGAGGAGGTCAAGCGACAGCCATCCCTGGAGGTGCCGAAACGCCTACGCAACGCGCCGACTCGTCTGATGGCGTCCCTGGGGCATGCCGAGGGTTATCGTTACGCGCACGACGAGCCCGATGCCTATGCCGCGGGCGAGCACTACTTCCCCGACGAGATGCCGCGTCGGCGTTACTACCAGCCGACCCGACATGGCGCCGAGGCGCGCTATGCGGCGCGTCTGCAGGCACTTGGCGAGCTGGACCGCGAGAGCGCGGCTTCGAGCAGCCGGCCGGCCACCGATTCGATTGCGCCGGAGCCGGCCAAGGACCACCGGTCCTGATCGTGATCAGCTGTCATCGCGTCACCTGACCAGCAACGGTTCGCGACCGACCGCCAGCCCCGCCAGAGCGATGACAACCATGGTAGGCTCTGCGCGCGTCGACTCCCAGGCGACGACCCGCGGGCCGAGCTTCGCACGCTGACGCTGGCGCCCGCACCGCAGGCCTTGTGCCCGACGCACCTGAACCCTATTGGACCGCCCTTCCCGAAGCTTCCGACATGATCGACCCTCAGCTGTTACGAAACGACCTGGATGCCATCATTGCCAACCTGGCGCGACGCGGATTCGACTTCGATCGCGCCAGCTATGTGGCGCTGGAGGAAGAGCGTAAGTCGGTGCAGGTGCGAACCCAGTCGCTGCAGACCGAGCGCAACCAGCGGTCCAAGGCCATCGGTCAGGCCAAGGCGCGGGGCGAGGACATCGAACCGCTCCGGGCACAGGTGGCAGCCATGGGGGATGAGCTCCGGCAGGGGGAGGAACGGCTGCGCGGGATCCAGGACTCGCTCTCGCAGATGCTGCTCGATGTGCCCAACCTGCTGCATGACAGCGTCCCGGACGGCCGCAGCGAGGACGACAATCGCGAGGAGCGGCGCTGGGGGGAGCCGGCGCGCTTCGACTTCGAACCACGAGACCATGTCGATATCGGTGAGCGCCTTGGTGGCATGGACTTCGAGCTGGCCGGCAAGCTCACGGGCTCACGCTTTGTCAGCCTGTCCGGCGATCTCGCGCGTCTGCACCGCGCGCTCATCCAGTTCATGCTCGACACGCATACCGGCGAGCACGGCTACACCGAGGTGTACGTGCCTTATCTGGTCAACGCGGACTCGCTGCGTGGCACCGGGCAGTTGCCGAAGTTCGAGGAGGATCTGTTCAAGATCGACAGCCACGGCCTGTACCTCATTCCCACCGCCGAGGTGCCGGTCACCA
>JAGRHX010000044.1 GCA_020444775.1 Gammaproteobacteria bacterium | reverse complement strand
GGCTGATCGTCGTCGACGAGGAACACGACCTGTCCTACAAGCAGCAGGAGGGGCTGCGCTACTCGGCGCGCGACCTGGGCGTGTTCCGGGCCCGGCAGATGGGCATACCCATCGTCCTGGGCTCCGCCACCCCGTCCCTGGAGTCGCTGCACAACGTCGCCCGGGGTCGCTATGGACTGCTGCGGTTGGCCGAGCGTGCCGGCGAGGCGGTTGCGCCCAGCGTCGAGTTGCTGGACCTTCGTGGTCGAAATCTGCGCGAGGGCTTGTGCGAGCCCCTGATCGACGCGCTGGAGCGGACCATCGAGGCTGGCGAGCAGTCGATTCTGTTCGTCAACCGGCGCGGCTTCGCCAACGTGCTGCTCTGCAGGCGTTGTGCCGCGCCCCTGGAATGTCCGCGTTGCGATGCGCGTCTGGTCTACCACCGCTTCGACCACAAGCTGCGCTGTCATCATTGTGCGTTGGAGCGACCGATGCTCGATACCTGCCCGCAGTGCCAGGGCCCGTTGCTGGCTCTGGGTCAGGGCACCCAGCGGGTCGTGGAGTATCTGCACGAGCGCTTCCCTACCGCGCGCATCGAGCGCTTCGACCGCGACAGCGTCGGTCGGGTCGGTGCCCTGGATGCGCTCCTCACGCGAATGCGTGGTGCCGAGATCGATGTCCTGGTCGGTACGCAGATGGTTGCCAAGGGTCACGATTTCCCCTCGGTCACCCTGTCCGCCGTGGTAGACGCGGATGCCGGGTTGTTCAGCACCGACTTCCGTGCCCTGGAGCGGATGGGCCAGCTCCTGGTGCAGGTGGCCGGACGCGCCGGTCGGGCGCGGCGACCCGGCCGGGTCATCATCCAGACCCACCATCCACAGCATGAGATGTTGCAGCTCCTGCTTCGCGAGGGCTATGACTCACTGGCGCGCACGGTGCTGGCCGAGCGCGAGATGCTCGGTCTGCCGCCTTTCAGCCATCAAGCGATGGTCAGGGCCAGCGCGCCGCGTGCGGCCGATGCCGAGCAGCTGCTCGGTTCGTTGGCGGCGACGGCGCGCCGTGCGTTGGCGGTGATCGAGCCATCCACCTCGGCCTCGGGGGGACGTGGTCAGCTGCGGGCGGAAACCGGCGCTGCACCGCTCAGCGTGCTCGGGCCGGTGCCCGCGCCGCTCGCCCGGCGCGCCGATCGCTACCATTTCCAGCTGCTGCTCGAGGCCACCGAGCGACGTGTCCTGCATGGGGTGCTCGATGAGCTGGTGCGCAGCCTGGAAGCGCGCTCGCTGCCGCGTGGGGTTCGCTGGTCGCTGGACATCGATCCGCAGGAGACGGGTTGAGCGGGATCCAGTGCGTGGCGCGGCGCGCGGCGTCGACGGGGCGCGCGTGAAGTAGAACTGGATAAGATACGCCCTCGTTCGAACGCGACGGCCGAGCCGGGTGGCAATCTCCGCATCGGCACCGCACGCGATCGCCAGCGGCAGGTGTCGCGATGTAAGTCCCGATAATCGTCCCCGAATCTGTCAATCCTGTATCTGTCAATGACCTGGCAAGCACCGTGAAAGAGCATCTTCTAGACCTCATCCAGCATGCATTGCTCGAACTCAAGAGCGAGGGCGCGCTGGATGCCGAGATCCCGGACGCGATACCCATCGAGCGCACCCGCGACAGCTCGCACGGCGACTTCGCCACGCCGATCTGTCTGGCGCTGGCCAAGGCCGCCCGGGCCCGGCCACGTGAGCTGGCCGAGCGACTGGTCGCACGCCTGCCGGCATCGCCGCGGGTCAGCAAGGTCGAGATCGCGGGGCCTGGATTCATCAACTTCTTCTTGACCCGCAATGCCCTGACCGCGGTGGTGGGGGCGGTGTTGCGCGAGGACCAGGCCTATGGGCGTGGCCATCTGGAGCAACCGCCGCGGGTCCAGGTGGAGTTCGTGTCGGCCAATCCGACCGGTCCACTGCATGTCGGTCACGGACGCGGCGCGGCCTACGGCGCGGCGCTCGCCGCCCTGCTCGAGCACGCCGGATACGAGGTGCAGCGCGAGTACTACGTCAACGATGCCGGACGGCAGATGAACATCCTCGCGGTCAGCGTCTGGCTGCGCTACCTGGAGCAGCACGGCAAGCGGTTCCGCTTTCCGTCCAATGGCTATCGGGGTGACTACATCAAGGACTTCGCGCGCGAGCTGGACGCGAGCCGTGGCAACTCACTGGTCGTCGAGAGTGAGTCCCTGCTCCACGAGCTGCCAGCCGACGAGCCAGATGGCGGCGACAAGGAGGTCTACATCGATGCGCTGATCGCGCGCTGCATCGAGCTGATCGGACAAGCCGAGTTCGACCGTGTGCTCGCGATCGCCTTGCAAGCGCAGGTCGCGGAGATCCGTGACGACCTGCGGGAATTCGGTGTCGAGTACGACCAATGGTTCTCGGAGAGGTCGCTGGTGGACAGCGGCGCGGTCGAGTCCGCGGTGGCCGAGCTGCAGGCCGGGGGCTACCTGTATCGTCAGGATGGCCACCTTTGGTTCCGATCGAGTCAGTTCGGCGACGAGAAGGACCGAGTGGTGGTGCGCAGTAACGGCGTGGGCACCTATTTCGCCAGCGATATCGCCTATCTGCGTGACAAGTTTGCGCGTGGCTTCGATCACATGATCTATATCTGGGGCGCCGACCACCACGGCTACATCGCCCGTCTCAAGGCGGCCTGCAGCGCGCTCGGCCATGACCCACATCGGGTCGAGATCCTGCTCGTGCAGTTCGCCAACCTGTTCCAGGGCGGGCAGCGACTGGCCATGTCGACACGCAGTGGTGAGTTCGTGACCTTGCGCGAGCTGCGCGAGTGGGTCGGCCGTGATGCAGCGCGGTTCTTCTATGCGATGCGCCGCTCCGACCAGCATCTGGATTTCGATCTGGATCTGGCGCGCAAGCGAACCGAGGAGAACCCGGTCTTCTACGTGCAGTACGCGCA
>JAGRHX010000713.1 GCA_020444775.1 Gammaproteobacteria bacterium | reverse complement strand
CGTCGCCGTCGATATGGCTGTAGTACATGCGCCGCCCCGCAAGCGTCGTGGTATCGAGGATCGGCATGCCAGCGGTCGCGTAGGCACGACCGAACAGCTCGAAGGGATTGAGATACCAGCGCCGCCATTCGCGCTTCTTACGGGACTCGTAGTGGACGTAGTGACTGTATCCATCGGCGACCCAGGCGCCCGCCGCCGAGCTCACCAGCGGATCGGGCACGCTTTGCGGCTGCCCGGGACGGGCGACCTGAAGCGCCGCGCGGCCCAGCGGCGGGATCGCCCGTGCAATCGGGTACGGTGGCAGCGGAGACAGCAAACGGTGCTCGAATTCCAGCAGATCGGAGTCCAGTACCTCGGCGCGGGCGTTCAGCGGCACAGCGACGTAGTCCGGTGTCAGGCGAACCCCCAAACGCGTGAGCAGCCGCACCTCCTGCGGATTGCCGGCGCCACCCGCGATCTCTCCCACCACCACCAGCTTGCGGCCCAGATCCAGCAGTCGATCCAGCCAATCGATGATCTGACCGGGACGCTCCCGACTCGCGCCGTCGAACCAGACCAGCGCGCCGCGAACGTCGTCGTCCTCGCGCAGCGTTGGCAGCGGGGCGCGCACGTCGACGAAGGTCAACCGCAAACCCAGATGATTGAGCGGCAGCTCGGCGTACTCGTGCACCGCGGTCTGGTGCGGGCGTCTGGCCGACGCACTGTCATAGAGCGCGAGGATGGTGCGCTTCAGCGGCCTCGGCGCAGATTCGTCGACCGGCGCGGTTATCGCCGCCAGCACGTCGCCAGCGCCACCCGGCAGCAGCGCAAGCATCAGCGCCAGCGCCAACGCTGCAGCCAGCAATGGCTGCAGGAGGTAACGCTGTGCAGTGAGGGGGAAAGCGGGAAGGGTTCCCGCGAAACAGAGCATTTTCAGGACCGAGTTCGCCTCATGGAAGACTCGGTCGGGATATCGGCACCACCGGCCGGGACTCCAGCCCGACCGATGGTCGCTGATGATGATTCAGTGGATATGTATTCTATATCCGACTGATTCTCAGGACTTTTCCACGTGAACCTGACAATTGACTCGAGGTATCGTTCGACAACCGCCGAGCCGTCGTTGACCGACTCACTCCTGCGGATAGCGCCAGGGCTGCTCCGGCTGCGGGGCACTCTCGTCGAGCGTCCACTGTGGCAACGCCATGCCGTCACAAACCGCGCTGAAGACCATGCGCACACGACTGCCTATACCAACCGAGGCGACCACCTCGGGTGGCGCCAGGGTGCCGTCCGGCGTGACCAGATTGCCAGCCACGCGTAAGGCCTCCTGCTCACTCGGTTCGCCCTTTTGCGTGTCCAGATCGACGAGCAGCACCATGTACGGCACATGCGCCTTGAAAGCCGGTTGGATGGCATGGTGCACCTCCACGTAGGAGTGCACCGTTCCCCGCCCTTCGACAGACACCCATTCGTACTCCCGGTCGCCGCTCCACGGGCAGGCCGTGGTCGGTGGATAGCGCAGCAGTCCGGACTTACGCCCACGCTGCAAGCGGAAGTCGCCCTGCGCGCAATAGTCGAAGAAGGCGCGGTTCTCCTTGTCCACGTCCTCGATGGTGAGCCGCATACCCAGATATTCGCCCTGAATCATTGAAGCCCCCTATGAAGCCCCTGTGAAGCTCCTGGTCGCTCTGCCGGCCATGGCCCGGCCGCCAGCGGGATTGTCGGATCGCCAACGGCCGTATGGGCCCGGCGATGATGATGGTTCGGACCATTCGCCATGCGCGCAGCTCAGCCGCGCTGCATGACCAGAGCCGAGCCCGTGCCCGGATTGGCCCAGCCCAGATTCGCGGTCAGCTCGGCGTCACGCACCTGCCTACAGCCGCCCTCGCGGTAATCATGGGTATGCTGGCGCCGGCCATCGGGACCGATGGGACACGAATCATCGACATCGTGACGCAGCTGTCGAACGTTCTCGATCACCATGCTCATGCCATGCGTGTAACCCTCACACAGATGGCCACCCGAGGTGTTGTTGGGGCGTGCGCCGCCGAGCTCGATGATGCCGCTGGACACATAGTCACCACCCTCGCCCTTCTTGCAGAAGCCATATTCCTCGAGCTGCAACATGGTGGTGAAGGTGAAGGCGTCATACGAGCCGGTGATATCGATGTCGTCGGGGCCGACGCCGGCGTTGCGCCACAGACGATCCCGCGCGTAGTGGCCGGCGACCGTCGAGATAGGTCCGTGCTGATAGTGCATGTCGGCGCGCGGCTTGCAGACACGGCCGACCACGCCGAGGATCTTCACCAGCGGTTGCCGCATGTCCATCGCGCGCTCGGCGCTGGTGACGATGATGCAGGTCGCGTTATCGGTCTCCACGCAGCAATCGAGCAGGTGCAAGGGCTTGCAGATGATACGGCTGGAGAGCACGTCCTCGACCGTGTAACGCTTCTTGTAGAAGGCTTTTGGATTGTTCGAGGCATGCTTGCTGTGCGCCACCTTGACATGCGCAACCTGCGCCGGCGTGGTGCCGTAGTCGTACAGATGCCGCAAGAAGGTCGGCGCGAACATCTGTCCGGCGCTTTGCCAGCCATAGCCACGATGATGGATCTGATCGCCGACGATCGGCACCGCGGAACGCGCGCCGGTGCCGCCGATCCGTACCTGGGTGAAGCCGTTCATCGCGCGGAAGATCGCAACCGTGCTGCACATGCCGGCTTCGATGACGCCTATGGCGATCCCGACCAGGGCCTCGGTGCTCGAGCCACCGCCATGCACGTCCATGTAGAAGTTCAGCCGGATGCCGAGATCGCCGGCGACGAAGGTGCTCATCGTCGAGTCGTTGCCCGAGTAGGACAACATGCCATCGACGTCCGACGGGCCGAGGCCGGCATCCGCCATGGCGTTGCCGATCGCCCAGGTCGCCAGATTGCGCGTGGTCTCGGTCGAGCCACGCCGGTAGGTCGTCTCGCCGACGCCGACGATGGCGTACTTGCCGCGCAGACTGGTGCCGGTTCCGGCGTCTATGTCCGATGCAGCCATCACTCTCCCCCTTGGCCAGCTACAGGCCGTTTGATTGGCGCCGGCCGCTCACGCGCCGGCCGAATGCAAATCTAGCAACAGCGGCCGGACGCCGTATACAACTACGCGCACCCGACCTCGGCGCAACCGAGCCTCAAGCCTGCCCGTGGACCGACCGAGATCCTTGCTCGAAGGTCCACATGCTCGCAGGACGACGTCTGCACACCTTGTTCGACCCTCGAGCGGTCGAGCCACACACACTCGATTCGACGACCAGAGCCCGGTCATCCAGCGGAGCCATCGCACCATGCCCTATCGACACGTCTACATCAGCAAGCGCAGTCGTGACTGCGACGCCGACCAGGTGCAGCGCATTCTCGAAGCTGCTCGACACAACAACCCGCAGCACGGCGTAACCGGCATGCTGCTATGCACCAATCTGCTCTTCATGCAGCTTCTGGAAGGCGCGGAGGCCGACGTCCTGCACATCTATGACCGGATCACCCGCGACCCACGCCATTTCGATTGTCGGGTCACGCTCAACACGCACACACCACAGCGGGCGTTCTCGGACTGGAGCATGGGCTATCAGGATCTGGATGGGGACAACCCGCTCGCCCATCTGCCCGGCGTCAGCGCCTTCATGCAGGACCCCGACCCGTGGCGGGCGGCGGCCGAAGGCGATACGGCGCTGAACATGCTGCTGAGCTTCCAACAGATGTTCAAATCGCCGATCGCCCTATCCGACTGAGCGACCGCCCACCGAACGTCGGCGCCCACCGACCCGACCTGAGCGGCGCCGCTCAGGCGACCGTCTCAGGCCCCCTTGAAGACCGGTGCCCGCTTCTGCACAAACGCCTGCCTGGCCTCCTTCGCGTCCTCGGAGCTCTGCAGGATGCCGCCGGCGTTCGAGGTCAAGACCATGGTGTTCTCGAGCGTGGTGTCGACCGCGGTACGCATGATCCGCTTGCTGATCCATTGCACCAGCGGCGGGATCTTCAGCATCCGCTCACACAGTTCGCGGGTCGTGCTCTCCAGCTGATCGGCCGCCACGAGGTGATTGAGAATGCCCCAGTCATAGGCACGCTGCGCGTCCAGATGTCCCGTGTAGGCAAACTCCAGGGCCCGCCCCAGCCCGACCATCTTTGGCAGATAGTACGAACCCCCGTTCTCGATGATCTGACCGGCCTGCTGATAGCCGATGAATCGTGTGTTCTCACAACCAATGCGGATGTCACAATGCAGGGCCATGTCCATGCCCGAGCCCACCGCCGGGCCATTGATCATGGCGATGGTCGGTTTGCGGATCAAAGAGATGTCGCGATGCAGCTTGGTGAAACCATGAAAGAAGTGCTCGCGCGCGGCATCCACGCCGGGCGCGCCACCGCGATTGCCCGACAGGTTCTCGCCGGTGATGGAGGCGTCCGCCCTGCCCTTGAGGTTCGCCCCCGAGCAGAAGCCACGTCCGACACCAGTGAGGATGATGATGCGGATGTCGGGATCGTCGTCGGCCGCGCGCATGTACTCGCCCACCTTGGCGACGGTGCCGTTCTCCTCGGCCGTGCCGACCAACGCGTTCATCACCTCTGGGCGATTGAACTT